>CAYRAL010000070.1:0-6440 GCA_964422235.1 uncultured Candidatus Epulonipiscium sp.
AGTGGCAAACCAAGGCTAAAGATTGATACTTTTTAAAAAGGTGCTAAAAAATCAAAGGGGGGTAAGTTTCTTAAAACCCCATATCCTATGGCAATCACAAGCATTGCAATTAGGATTGCTTTTGCTATTTTAGCTTTTTTAAGATAGCTTGCAAGATAATAAAATGCTAACATAAAAGGCATTATAAATAGTAAGGCGTTGAACCTTAATGCCTGATAAAAGTTAAATTTAAAACAGGAGTTTACTGCCCTAGTCATTCCACACCCTGGGCAGTAAAGTCCTGTTATTTTATTAAATATGCAAGGCAAAATGGGCCCATTAAATGGGTCTTTAAAATATACAAATATACTCAAACCCATGACCATTAGTCCTAGTATTATTGCCTCGTTTTTTTTAATCATAAGTCTATTAAACCAATATGTTAATGTCAGATTGAATAATACAATAAGATACGATTTGAAATCCAAATATTGCAAGAATTAAATATAAAACCGAGTTATCTGTAGCTGCTACACCGGCTCTTTGTTGTGCTTTTTCCATGGTTTTCCCCATTTTATAATTCCAAAATAAACTATAAATACCACATGTGACAATTGTTAGTAAAAGGGCAATCCCTCCTGATGTTTCTGCTTCACCACTAAGTGCATTGGCTTCATCGGTCATTTTCACAAACCAGTACATAGAGTAAATACCACATGTAAGAATTGAAAAGAGTATTGCTAAACCTATACTTCTTTTTTGAATCATTGTAATTCCCCCCATTATTGTATGTATCTTAGTAATTGAATAAAATCACTATACGAGAAGTAATCTCAATGCTCGTTCATAATTTTCCCTACTAAAAGCAATGAGATTAATGTCCCTCTGATGCTATAAAATTAGATTCCCCTATTCGTCTGTAGAAATTGGTTGATCTAATTGCTTATCAAGATATATAATAGCTTTCTCAATTCTCTTCTCTGTAACTTCAACAGCTTGTATACGTAAATGCTTAAATTGAACTTCACTCACTTGTCCTTTAGGCGGTATCTTATCAAATAGACTAATTAAAAATCCATTTAATGTCTCGTAATCATTGACAGGTAGTTCAACTTGAAATGGTTCTTGAAGTTCATCAAGGCTTATCATACCGCTTACTTCATAGGTTGTTTCATCAATTTGCTTCAATTCCAAATCATCTTCCTTGTCATATTCATCAAAAATATTTCCCACGATTTCTTCGATTAAGTCCTCAATGGTAACAATACCAGCTGTTCCACCATAATCATCAATAACAATAGCAATATGAGTTTTGGATAGTTGTAGGTCTACAAACAATTCATCTGTTTTTTTCTGAAGTGGAACAAAAAATGGTTTTCGAATATAATCTTGTAGCTTAAACTCTCCAATTATATCCTCCGTCAGTAATGGAATTAAGTCTTTAACATGGAGTACGCCAATGATGTTATCGATATTCCCTTCATAAATAGGCATCCTGGAGAACTGTTTTTCCTTTACAAGTTTAACTAAACTATCAAACTTTATGGACAGCGGAATACCTACTACTTCCATTCTATGAGTCATAATAGCTTCTGCAGTTTTATCATTGAATTCGAAGATATTGTTAATCATAACCTTTTCTCGCTCTTGAATTGTCCCCTTTTCCTCGCCTACATCAATCATCATTCTAATTTCTTCTTCAGTAACATCATCGTCTAAAGAATGTGGGTCCACACCAAATAATCTAACAAAAAAATTAGTTGAAACTGTCAGTAGTTTGACAAAGGGGCTGGTTAATTTTGATAACACTGTAAGGGGTGCGGCAACGAAAAATGCAATGCCTTCTGACTTTTTCATTGCGACACGTTTAGGAACTAATTCTCCTAAAACTAAGGTAAAATAAGACAGAACTAAGGTAATTATAAGGATTGTAGTCCCCTTTAAAATCGACTCAGATATTGGAAGATTATAGCCTTTTAAAATATTAACAAGTGGAGCTGCAAAAGTTTCTGCTGCAAAAGCACTTGCTAAAAAGCCAGCTAGGGTTATTCCTATTTGAATCGTTGCTAAAAATCGGCTAGGTTCACCGAGTAATTTGGTTAATTGTTTTGCCTTTGTATTTCCTTCTTCCGCCAACAGCTTAATCTTATTATCATTTAATGATATTAACGCAATCTCTGATGCAGCAAAAAAAGCATTCACCGCAATCAATACTAGTAAAAATAAAATTTCAGTAATCAAATCCTCACCCTCCTATAACTTTAGAAATAAAAAAGACCACAAAATAGCATTCATATGCTATATCAAGGCCTGCCGCTGTAAAGTGAAGTTTTGATTTTTATAAGCTTACATTGTAATTTCTTAATATGAAAAATACAATTGGTCCTCTCCCCTGGTTCGTCACCCATTTTTCTTGTCACTCCCTTTCATAATATCGCTTTATAATATATATAAATTATGAACTATAGTGGTTATTTTGTCAAGATAACTTTTGCATAAGTTTAATGGTTTTTTACCTTTCCAACTTTCTATGCTATAATATTAATTGTATATTGTTATTCGAATCTTATATAATCGAGAGGGGTAATAATTAATGAAATTAAAAGGAAAAGTAGTCATCGCACAAGGTGGAGGACCTACGGCAGTCATTAACCAGTCTTTAGTTGGCGCTGCCCTTGAGTCAAGAAAGTTTCCACAGATTTCAAAGGTTTATGGCGCCCTAGGTGGCGTGAATGGTATTATCAATGAGCGTTTTGTTGATTTAACACAAGAAACCACCCATAATCTAGAACGGGTTGCTATCACACCTTCATCAGCACTATTATCAACTAGGGATAAACCAGATTTTGCATATTGCCAAGAAATCTTTAAAGTTTTTAAAGCTCACGATGTTAGATACTTCTTTTATATTGGTGGTAATGATTCTGCTGATACCGTACGAATTGTTAACGAACAAGCCGAACATGAAAAATATGATTTTAGGGCTATCCATATTCCTAAAACCATTGACAATGACCTTTTAATCAATGATCATACCCCTGGATACGGCTCAGCAGCTAAGTTTGTTGCTCAAGCCTTTATAGGACTTAATTTAGATAACAGGGCCCTACCTGGGGTACATATTGGGGTCGTTATGGGGCGTCATGCTGGATTTTTAGCTGCTGCATCCTCTATTGCACAAAAATATCCAGACGATGGTCCACATCTTATCTATCTTCCAGAAAGAGCTTTTAATATGGATGACTTTTTAATGGATGTTAAGAAAGTTTATAATAAATATGGCAGATGTATTGTTGCTGTTTCTGAAGGAATACAAGACGAAGACGGCGTACCAATTATCACAAAGTTTGAACACTGCAAAACAGATGCTCACGGTAATGTGGAATTATCAGGAAGCGGTGCTTTAGGTGATATTTTAACCAATCAAGTCAAAGAAAAATTAAAAATAGAAAGAGTTCGCGCAGATACCTTCGGCTATTTACAACGTTCTTTTTTGGGTTGTGTATCCAATGTAGACCAGCAAGAGGCTAGGGAGGTAGGAGAAAAGGCTGCCCAATTTGCCCTTTGGCATAATGTAGACGGTTCTATTACAATTCACAGAACGGGTTATTACTCAGTGGATTATCAATTAACACAGCTCCATAAACTAGCTGCAAAAACCAAGCTTATGCCAGATCATTTTATTAACGAAAAAGGTAATAACGTAACAGATGCTTTTAAATATTATTTAACGCCTCTTTTAGGTACGAATATGCCATCAGCTAGTATGCTAAGGGCTCCTATGGCAGATAAAATACTAAGACTATAATTATCATAATCACTTTAAAAAACAGCAGGCTTCTAACTGAGTTAGAAGCCTGCTGTTTTTAAATTAAGTAATGATCTTTTACAGGCATTCTTTTAATAATTCAAGTTCTAAGACCTTAAAGGTATTGCCTTGGAATTCAATAATGCCTTCATCTTTCATATTGGCTAACTCTCTAGACAGTGAAGGTCTTTGTATATGGAGGTATTCTGCTAATTCATTACGTTTAAGAGGAATTTTAAATGTTGGTGTTTCTTTAATATAATACTGCTCTAGTAAATATGTCGTCACCTTTTTTCGAATACTACTTAATGATAACAGCTCCACTTTTTTATGAAGTACATATGCTTTTTGTGATACTAAATGAAGTGTGTTTTGTATAAGAATTCGGTGGCCATTACACATATGTGGGCACATCCCTATAATTCTATCTGGGGATATAAAAAGGATCTGGCAATCTGTTTTGGCTGTAACCGTTTCTAACCATTTTCGATCTACAAAAGCATCGATCTCACCAAATATATCTCCTGCCTTTACGCTAGATATAATTAACCTATCCCCTGCTAGATTGTCTTTTGTTAAGGTAACTTCCCCTTCTAAAATCAAGCCTATTCCTGTAAACTCACTTTTTTCCATTGTTATAATTTCTCTTTTTTTATATTGCTTAATACTAGGATTTGAACAGCCTAGTATTTTGTTAAGCTCACTGGGCTCAATATTTTTAAATAATTCTGTACTTTGCAACATTTTTATCCACTGACTATACATCTTTATATCCCTTCTTACCTATACGACACTAAACTGAGAATTATATAAGTAGGCGTACATTCCTTCTTTTTCTAGTAGTGTTTGGTGGGTACCTTTTTCTTCTATTCCTTTTCCTGAAAGAACGATAATTTCATCTGCATTTTTTATTGTTGATAAGCGGTGAGCTACGATTAATGTTGTTCTTCCTTTACTTAAAACTTGTAAAGACTTTTGAATGAGCAACTCTGTTGTGTTATCTAGTGCAGATGTGGCTTCATCTAATATAAGAATTGGTGGGTTTTTAAGAAAGATTCTTGCAATGGAAATTCTTTGCTTTTGTCCACCTGAGAGCTTAACACCCCGCTCACCAATATTTGTATTGTAACCATCTTTTAAAGTCATAATAAAATCATGAATATTAGCCTTTTTTGCAGCTTCTATCACTTCTTCATGGCTAGCATCTAAATCACCATAGGCAATATTTTCACCAATGGTTCCGGTAAATAAAAATACATCTTGTTGAACAATACCAATGTTTTTTCTGAGGGATTCTCTTTTAATCTTTCTAATATCCACATGATCCAAAAGAATCTCTCCTTCATCAATCTCATAAAATCTAGGAATCAAGTGGCAAAGTGTTGTTTTACCACCTCCTGATGGTCCTACTAAGGCAACTGTTCTCCCTTTTTCAATGCTAAGATTAATATTTCGGAAAATTTGTGTGTTTTCATCATATTTAAATCCTACATTTTTAAATTCAATTTTCCCTTTAACTTCTTCAAGATAGACTGAGCCATCAGCTTCTTGTTCTTGTTCTTCATCTATTAACTCTATAAATCTTTCAAAACCTGTCATACCAGACTGGTACTGCTCAACAAACTGAACTAGTTTTTTAATCGGCGCTAAAAACAAGCCAACAAAAAGTAAGTAGGCGACATAATCTCCAAAGTCAATATAACCTTTATATGTAAAGTATCCACCTGCTAATAGGACAATTACATTTAAAAAATCAATAATAAAACTTGTTCCTGAAAAGAATTCTGCCATTGTTTTATAAGCATGTTCTCTTGCTTTTTGAAAGCGACTGTTACTGTTTTGAAATTTTTCAACCTCATACTCATTGTTTGCAAAGGCTTTAGCTACCCTAACGCCAGATATACTGTTTTCTAGGGAAGCATTAACTTCTGCTACCTCTACTCGGGTTACTTTAAAAGCTTCAGACATTTTACCTCTTTTTTTAATAGAAAACCATATTAATAAGGGTATAAATGCAAATATAATCAGTGTGAGGGGTAAATTAATGGTGGATAGTATTATAAATGATCCAATTAACATAATACTAGATACAAATACATCTTCTGGTCCGTGGTGTGCAAGCTCTGTAATATCCATTAAGTCATTAATAATACGGGACATAATAACACCTGTCTTGTTTTCATCGAAAAAAGAAAATGGTAATTTTTGCAGATGCCTAAATATATCCTTGCGCATATCCGCTTGCATCCTAACCCCTACAACGTGGCCATAATATTGAATGACATAATTAAGCCCTGCTTTTATCATATAAATAAATAATAAAATCACAGCCCAAGTAATAATTAGTTTTAACTGTTTATTGGGAACATAATCATTGATTATATTTCTCGTAATCATTGGGTAAAATAAATCGCATAAAGCGACTAAAAAAGCACTTACCATATCAATTATAAACAATTTTCTATGAGGCTTATAATACTGTATAAATCTTCTAATCATTCTAACGTCTCCTTCTAATGTTTGATTAATATCGTATCTTACTAATATAACATATTTTAATGAAAAAAGGGACAGTTAACAAATTTAGCCTCTTGCCTCTTTGTTAACCGTCCCTTAAATTTTGATTTAAGCTTTACTCTTAACGAGATGACGT
>CAYRAL010000071.1:0-6368 GCA_964422235.1 uncultured Candidatus Epulonipiscium sp.
GCCAACAAACATCAGACATCTCAATCGGGTCTAATCTATGGATTATGGGTGAAACAACATATCCATACAATCCAGAAAAAGATATGGCTATCCATTTTAGAAAACCTTCTGATTGGACTGAGGCATATATTCATACATGGGGTGAGCTTGGGGATACGAGTTGGCCAGGCAATAAACTGACACCACTCAAGGATTCCAATGGAAATCTAACCCAATGGTATATATATGTGTTTGAAGGGGCTAAAGGTAAAAAAGGCCAATTTGTCTTAACCCAAGGAGCAAGTGGTCCACAATCGTCAGATTTAAATGCAGACAAGACCTGTTGGATTGATGAGAATTTTAAGGTTTATGAATATGAACCATCTATGACAATTAGTGTGGATACGACTAATAATCATACTTATATTAACTACTTCAAAGATGAAGCATCAGTACAGATAAGGTATACAGGAGAAAATATTATAAAGGCAGCTTATACATTAGATGGCAGCAATCCATTAGAAGATAAAGGGATTGCGTTTGAAAACAACCAAGTCATTACATTTGGTAAAGGGCTTAAAGTTGGAGATACTATTAGTCTTACAGTGGGGATAGACAATGGTGATATGTCTCTTGTTGATGAATATATATATACCAAAATGGAGGATATAGTTATTGATAAAACTGACTTTAACAAACTTAGAACATACCAGATTATGGTAGCTCCTTATCGAGATGGTGACACAGATAAAGGACATGGTCTAGGATATGGTCCAAGTCATCACCATGGAGATCTTAAAGGCATTACACAAGCACTTCCTTATATTAAAGAATTAGGAATGAATGCAATCTGGCTGACACCAATATTTGAATCAAAGGCTATTCCAGGCCAAGATGAAGCGGCAGATAGACTAGATTCAACAGGGTATTTTACAACGGATTACTTTACCATTGATCCTAAATTTGGAACATTAGAGGAAGCCAAGGAATTAGTTAGGCAAGCACATGAAAAGGGTATCTATGTATTCTTAGATGGTGTATTTGGTCACCATAAAGCAGGGGTAGATATACCAGCTTCTCCAAGTGGCTATACAATTACACCAGGAGAAGGGGCAGAGCCTAATAATCCTGTGCTTTACGACGAAGAAACATTAAACTTTTATAAGGAAGTAGCCACCTATTGGATTGATGAATTAGAGATAGATGGTTGGAGATTGGATCAAAGTTATCAAGTATCTATTCCAATGCAAAAAGATAATTATTGGAGACAGATACGTGAAGCAGTAGAAGCCAAGACTAAGGAGCGTAAAGCACTTGGGCATAAGTGGGGAACACTTGGTTATATGGTAGGAGAAGATTGGTCAGGTGAAGAAGAGATTCAGCACCGAAATTATGGGCCAGACTTTGCACCAGGTCTTCACTCAGCATTTGACTTCCCAGGCAGGTACAGACTGGTTCAAGTACTAGCAGGCGAAGAGCACGTAGAAGCAGGCAAGTATAATCAACCAGCAACAAAGTTAGATGAGATATTTGAGACTCATGAAGTTTATGCAGATCATGCCGTTCCTAACTTAATGATAGGAAATCATGACCTTCTAAGATTTGGGGATTTAATCCAAAGAGCACCACATTTAGGATATGGTAAAGAAAACCCAGATTACTGGAAGAGACATAAGGCTGCTATTAGCTTTTTAGCAAGTTATACAGGGCCAATTACGCTATTCTATGGCGAAGAAATTGGAATGGAATGTGAAGGGTATGTTAACAAGGGGGATACAATTGAAGGTCATGTTGTAGCAGATGATAATGTATCACGTATGCCAGGACGTCTTCCAACTGATGGAGAAGGATTTACAAAAGATGAGCAAGATTTACATGATTATACACAAAAGCTCATGAAACTTCGTAGTGAAAATCCAGCATTGTGGAATGGAAAGCGTACTCACTTATTGTCAACAAGTACGCAATATGCAGATCTCAAACAAGATGGCAAAAATATAGTGGTATATTTACTCAATACAGGAACTCAAAAAGACACTTTCCAATTAGATGAGGTGCAAGTTGGGACACAGGTATTAGTAGATGGTGTTACAGGAGAGAGAATCCAAGCAGTAGCTGGAAAATATACAATAGAAGTAGAAGGCCTTACAGCTAGATTTCTCATTGCGACACAAAAATCAAGTAGTTCAGATTCAGCTACGGGCAGTAATCAAGGTACATCTAAACCGGTAGAAGTATCCAATGATATTATAAGAACTTTAGAAAATTTAACTAAAGAAGGCCCAGATGCCATGATTAAAGAAGTAGAATCATTAATTGCTAAAGTAACAACTCAAAAAGTGGCACTTAAAGATGGAAAAGCTATTCTTTCAGCTTCTAAGGTCCAAGAACAACTTAAGGATGCTGAAGAAATTATTCGTCAACTCAATCAAGTAGCGGAAGAAAGCAAGATACAGCTGACAAGGTCTGCGAAAATAACACTAAATTTTGAAGTTGATCAGCAAGAGAATGATGTGTCGATATCTATTCCAGAGAACTTATGGAAAGCTGTTGGTAAAAGAGCTAATATTGCTATTAAGGCAAAAGGTGTAGAATTTATTATAGAACATGACACATTCAAAAACAAAGATTATACAATCAATGTAAAGCAAGATAGTAATATATTTGATTTAACAACAGATGCAACTTTCCAAAAACCAATAACCGTCATATTTGACCTAGATGAATCCATTAAGGATTACCCAACGATTTATCAAATTATTGGTGATGATAGTGTACTTGTAGGTGGCTCATATAATGCTAAATCAAGAACCATTAAAGGGTTATTATCACATTTTAGCTTATATACTGTGAAAGAATCATCACCTAAGGTGTTTGAAGATATTGGCAATCTAACATGGCAAAGAAAAGCCATTGATGAATTATCGGCAAGAGGATATATTGCGGGAATGAGTGACACCATATTCGCCCCTAATGCAAATATCACAAGGGCAGAATTTGCGGCTATGGTCACAAGGGTGGTTCCAACACTTGCAGAAATAGAAACAATGGAATTTACTGATGTTAAAGAAGGAACATGGTACTACGATAGTGTGGCAACTGCTGTTCAAGAAGGATGGTTAGTTGGAAGAGATAACAATAGGTTTGATCCAGGAGCCGCTATAACAAGGCAAGAGGTAGCAGCGGTCTTATCTAGGATATTGGTGCAAAAAGGATATTTAGAAACAAGAGATGGGCCAGAAGGATTAAATAGTGCGGCCTGGGCTAAAGATGCTGTAAGCTTATATTTAAGAGAGGTAGACACACAAGAGCTTCTTGAATTAGATATGAGTAAGAATGCAACACGAGCAGAAGTATCTGTTATGATTTTGGAGTTATTAGAGTCTTAAGCAATTTATTGCATAAAATAAGATTAAATAAAAACAAGGAGGATTTATATGAAGAAGATATTTAGTATGTTATTAGTAGGGGTAATTGGTTTATCAGGAGTAGCTTGTACAAGCAAGAAACCAGCGGTGACAGACAGTACAGATCCAGCTCCTACAGTAGTAGAAGAAAAAGGACAAGAAGAAACACCAGCAGTAGAAGATAGTGGTTTAGTGCCTGAAGAAGGTGCGCAACTTCTTATCTGGGAAAGTGAAGGACCAGAACAACAATGGATTGAGTATGTAGCAGAAGAATTTAAAAACAAATACGGCGTAGAAGTTGTATATGAAGCAGTAGGTGCTGTTGAAGCAGAAGATCGATTAGCACAAGATGGTCCTGCTGGTGTAGGTGCAGATATGTTTGCAGCTCCTCATGATCACTTAGGATCATTAATAGCAGCAGGTTTAGTACAAGAAAATACAAATACAGGTGACCGAATTAAGAGTGATTTTATGGAAGCTGCTTACGCAGGTGTAACTTATCAAGGGACAGTTTATGGCTACCCTACAGCTATAGAAACATACGCATTATTCTATAACAAAGACGTATTCCCAGAGGCGCCAAAATCTTATGATGAGATTGTAGCTAAAGCAGGGGAGTTTAATAATCCAAATGCTAACGAATATGCATTTATGTGGGACATTGCCAATGCATACTACACACATAGTTTTATAGCTAACGGTGGTGGATATGTATTCGGACAAGGTGGAACAGATAAAGATGATGTAGGTCTTGATTCACCAGGAGCTATTGCGGGTGCAAAAGATATGCTTAAGCTTAAAGAAATCTTACCGGTAAACTCCGCGGATTCAAGTACACAAATCATTGAGGGATTATTTGATGAAGGTAAAGTAGGAGCAATTATTGATGGACCTTGGGCAGTAGAAGGTAGAAAAGAAGCTGGCGTTAACTTTGGTGTTTCACCACTTCCAACAATGTCTAATGGAGAGAGACAATCAAGTTTCTCCGGTATCCGTGCTCTTTGGGTAAGTGCCTATACACAATATCCAAATGCATCTAAATTATTCCTAGAATTTGCAACTTCTGATGAAATGTTATTAAAGAGATATGAAATAACAACTCAAATTCCACCAGTAAAATCATTAGCAGAGGTAGATGAAATTAAGACTAATGAATTTATTGCACCATTCTTAGAACAAGCAGAATCAGCGGTACCAATGCCATCTATTTCACAAACACAATACATGTGGGATCCATATGGTGCGGCATTTGGTTCAATGTGGAATGACGATGTAGCACCTGAAGAAGCGCTTAAAACAGCTGCGGATACAATGAGATCTGCTATTGCTGCAGAAACAAAATAATTAATACAGTCTGATTAAAAAACCAGTCATTTACTATAGATATGGTAAGTGACTGGATTTTTATAAAAAGATAAGAGGTGAAAGGAATGAAGAGATCAGTTAAGGCCCCTATTTTTTCAGCATTATTTATGGGAGCAGGTCAAGTATATAATAAGGAATACTTTAAAGCTGTATTTTATGGTTTAATAGAAATATTTAGCCTTATTTTCTTTATACCCTATATGCAAGCTAGTATATATGGCTTAATTACCTTAGGTGAGACACCGATGCATTTTGTAGAGGGAATTGCCCAAGGGGATCATTCTATATTTCTTTTAGTAGATGGTCTAATTGCGGTTTTAGCATTAATTTTCATTGTTATACTTTATGTTATGAATATATTAGATGCAAGAAGCACAGCAAAATGGATAGAGGAAGGCAAGGCTCCGATGACTACCAAGGAGTTCTTACAACATGTATGGGATAAATATTTTGCTCTATTTATGTTAGCAGTACCAATTATAAGTATTGCGTTTTTTGTCATTTTGCCGATAATTTTCACAATGTCTATTGCTTTTACTAACTATTCTAGCCCAAATCATTTGCCACCCAAGAATTTAGTGGATTGGGTTGGACTTAAGAATTTTAAAGAATTATTTACATTAGATATATGGAATGGGACATTTTTAGCTGTAGGAAAATGGACAGTTATATGGGCTGTGGTTGCTACAGTGACCAACTATTTTACAGGCTTATTTTTAGCTCTTCTTGTTAGTTGGGAAGAAGTTAAGCTCAAGAAGCTGTGGAGAGGTATATTTATTTTACCTTATGCCATACCTGGCTTTATTTCACTTCTTATTATGCGTTTAGCATTTAGTGGACCAGGACCTATTAATAACCTTTTAGTATCTTTAGGAATGGACAAGGTGCCTTGGTTTACGACGCCAATGACTGCAAAGATAATGATTATTGTTATTAATATTTGGCTAGGCTCTCCTTATTGGATGGCACTTATGTCAGGGACATTAACCAATATTGATAGAGGAATGTATGAAGCGGCAGAAATTGATGGTGCTTCGAAGGTACAAAAATTTATAAAAATCACATTACCTATGGTTTTCTATCAAACGTCGGCTCTTATGATTATGACATTTGCATTTAACTTTAATAATTTCCAGGCCATTTATTTACTAACTGATGGAAATCCAGTCAATGGAAGTTATAGGTATGCAGGCTCAACAGATATTTTGATTTCTTGGATTTACAAACTAACTAAAGATCAAAATCAATATAATATGGCTTCAGTTATAACATTATTATTATTTGTATTTATTGCTGTTATATCAGCTTATTCGTTTACGAAGACAAAATCCTTTAAAGAGGAGGACATGTTGTGATGGAAATTAAAGTTAACAACCCAAAATTATCAACGGCTAAAAAGTTTAATGTCAAAAAAGCTATTAAAATGATTCCTGTTTATATGCTATTAGTATTTATGTCATTAATCGTATTAGCACCAGTGGTGTGGATCGTAGGATCTTCTTTAAATCCTGGAACAAGTTTATTTAGTTCTAGTATTTTCCCTAAAGAGCCTACACTAAGACATTATAGAGACTTATTCACGGAAACAGATTACAAAATATGGTACTTAAACACACT
>CAYRAL010000072.1:0-6250 GCA_964422235.1 uncultured Candidatus Epulonipiscium sp.
CAAATTCGAGTCCAAGTTGCCCTTTTCCACCTGTTATGAGTATTTTCATGTTTTTTCCTTTCTTAAAGACCAGGTTTATGTTAAGGTATAATAGGTTATTTAATATGGTCAAATAATTTAATCTATTAATTTACAAGGAGCTATTTTATATGAAAAACAAAAAGTTAATTATATGCTTTATCCCAGCAATACTGGTTACAATGATTATATTTGGCTTGTCCAGTAGAAGTATCGAAGTTTCTAATGCTCAAAGTGGCCAAATCACAGAATCTGTTTTTAGCATTTTGGGTGCCGAAGGCGGTGTTGCTACTGGTGGAAACTTTAAGGGTATTGGCCTTGATATCATTAACCAATATGTAAGGGCTTTAGCTCATGTCATAGAGTTTGGTGGCCTTGGACTTATGATTATCCTTGGATGCTTCTTAAATAAATTTACTAGGAAACAGTACATAAAACTCACCTTAATCTGGGGCGCTTTAGCAGCCTTTACGGATGAAACCATACAGTTTTTCACCCCAGGTAGAACTGCTGATATGTTAGATGTTACAAAAGATTTAATCGGAATAATTTTAGCCCTTTTGCTTGCACAAATAATACATTCAATATATGTAGACCGCACTAAGGCTACAAGAGTGCTTAAAGAGCAAAGCTTTTAGGTGAAAATATAAGAATAAAGGCAGGCAATGGCTCTTTAGCCCTTGTCTGCCTTTTTAATGTCACATTCCGTTATTATTAGTGCTTTTTCTCCCTAAAAGATAAATCAGACCAAGTAGGATTATAATGAATGTTATCCCTGCAAGGACAAGTGTATCTTTAATTAAGTGAGATCTAAAGCTACTTTGGTAACTGGCCGTTCTAATAGGCGTAATACTTCCTTCAAATACCTCTTGCTCATAGTAGTCATCTACTGTTATCATAATGTTTTCCATTGTTTTATTCATTTGGTCAGATATATAGACAATACTTTGTTCTACTTCATCTATATAAGGTTGAATCTTGCCATTTGTACCATTTTGGTTTTGAGCATTTAGGTTAGTAAGTAGGCCTTCATAATATTTGACTTGTCTTCCCAATCTATTCGCTCTACTTTCAGCAGCTGCAGCATCTTGAACTAACGTATCATAGAGTGGCTCTTTATCTTCTTCATCTATGATCGGTTGTATAACCTGAGTTCCTGAGCCTAGTATGACTTGTTTGTCTTTTTTATAACTATTAGCTACATTTTTTAGAATTTGAGCTTCTTGCATGTATTTTTCGTAATCTCTTTTCATTCTATGAATCATATTATCATAAACAACTGCTGATTCCCTGGAATTCTTTGTAATAACAAAACTATCCAAAAGAGCTTGTACGTTACCAACTTCCACGTCTTCTATTAGTTCAACTTGAGCGATTAAATCCCCAAAACTAAGAAGGGTCGTTTTTGATTTGAAATCTTTGGCAGATTGTTCTTTAGCACTTAAGTAACTTTTTATAACTTGTAACTGCCCTGTTACTAAGTCTACATATTCCGAATAATCATATCTATCTGGATCAATGTTGGTAATGGCCACTTCGATTGCCTGAGTATCCTTATATCTCGTTACAAAATAATTTGTGTAACTTTCAATTATAGCATTAACCAACTGATTCGCTTCGTCTTTGCTTAGATTCATATCTCGGCTAACAGATAAGGCAACTTCATATTGAGTAGGGTGATATGTTAGGCCCCCTACCTTCTCCATTTGTATATCTTTTTTAACTGAAATACTTGGCATTATTCGTCCCATTACATCTGCTGGAACAATACCTCTTACGATTATATGACTGGCTAATACTTTTTTATCTATTTTATCTGTACTCCAGCCTAATTGATCTAAGGCACCTTGGAGAACTACGTCACTTTTTATTACCTGAGCATCGAAGACTCCCCCTTGTGGGTTTAGTCCTTCATCAACTCCTTCAAAGTTAAAAGATACTCTAAGAGCAGATCTTCCCTTTATTTTCTGCACAAACATTCGGTTACCATATATACCAAGAGCACTTACAATAACCACTAATAAAAGTGCCCATAATACCTTATTTTTATAATTCAGTATACCTTTCATTTGGACCTCCTTGCAGGATCATCTAGCAGCATTCCTTTAGATAAGGCTAGCATAACACCTATCATCATTCCGAGTACTGCTGATATAGCCACTGCCATAATGAACTTTTTAACCATATCCATAGAACTTGAGGTGTATATGGCAGGAATATCCATTTTTACACTACCTTTAAACACCTCTCTTGTATAATACTCATCCACAGTTGTATTAATATTTTCAAATAGGTCTTTAACTCTGTCTGCTATATGGTTTATATCTTTTTCGACTTGGCCAATATAGGGTGTTATATCCACAGCTACCTCAGCTTCATTTGCCTGAGCTAATCTCGTTAGTAGCTCTTGGTAAAGTTGTATATCATATTTAAATGTATTGGCTTTATTTTCTGCTTCTACTGCATCTAAAATAAATTGATCATAAGCCTTACTATTTTGAGTGATTTCCATAGCACTTTCCAGACCATCGTTGCCAAGGATAACCATAGCGTCTTTTTTATAATCTTGAGCTGCTTGTCTTAGGGCGGTTCCTTGTTGCTTATACTGATTCATTTCTAAAGTCATTGTTTCGACTTTATTTGAGTAAATAGAAAATAACCTCTCTTTATTCTTACTGACTATAAAGGTATCGATGATAGCTTGTACATTGTTTATTTCTACATTTTGAACAAGCTCAACTTGGGAAATTAGATCCCCAAACCCAACCCCTGTTGTTTTGGATCTAAAACTAGGAGCATCCTCTTCCTTGTCTTCTAGGTAAGTCCTAGCAATATCTAACTGTCCATCCACAAGCATAACGTACTCCGAATAGTCGTACCGCTCAAGATCTACTGTTGTTATGGCTGTGCTTAACACCTGCCTATCATTATATTTATTCATAAAATATTTCTTGTAATTATTAACAAGAGCCATTAAAACCTGTTCTGCTTCTTCACTATTCAAATTCATATCTTTTACAATATGTAGGTCTATTTTGTACTGAGTTGGAAAATAGGTCATCTCACTTAATTTTTCAAGCTGACTAACATCTTTTTCAGCCATCTGATTAATAAGAGACATACGATTAATAATATCCTCTGGTACAATTCCTTGAATAACCATATTTTTTCTAAGAGTTTCTGAATCAATCCCCTTAGCACTAAGGCCTAATTGTATAATGGTATCTTCTAACACTTTCTTGTTGCTAATCTCACCAATGCTAAAGTCGTCCCCATTTGGATTGAGGCCCTCTTCGATTCCTTTAAAATTAAATGAAAGCACAGTGCTTACTGCCCCTATTTCATCTTGCATCATAAAGCTGTATCCACCAAAACCTACGATTGTTACAAGTAGTGCCAATAAGGTCCATAGCATGATTATTTTTTTACCATCTATAATTTTTCTAACTAATTGCCCAAGGTCTATTTCATCATCATGGTGGTCTTGCTGGGAAACTACAAGTTGCACTGTATGGTCTTGAGATAGCTTTTCTAAATTTTCTTTTGATAAATCACTCATCATTTTCTCCTTTACATCCTATTAATCCTAGATTTTATTACCCTTTTGTAGTATAACATATTGTATGTCTTTTTGAAATGGGATATTAAAGATGAGAAAAGCAAAAAACACCTACTAAATGGCATGTAGTCACCATTTAGTAGGTGTTTCTTATATATGAAACTGTGAGATTTGTTGGTTTAAGTCCTCAGCAATTTTCGCTAGATCCTCACTAGAGTGAGCAATTTCTTCTGTGGAAGCTGTTTGCTCTTCTACTGATGCTGATGCCTCCTGGGTTCCTGCTGCATTCTCTTGTGAAATCGCTGACAGTTGTTCTATAATACTAATAATATCTTCTTTTTTATCTGCCATTTCGTCACTTGAATGACTAACTCTATTAATAACTAGTCTCATTTCTTCTATGGCCTGGGCAATTCCATCAAATTTATTACTTGTCATGCCAACACTTTCAGATTGAGAAATAACCATTTCACTTACTATTTCCATGGCTTTAACACCGCTTACTGTCTTATCTGTTAAATCATTTATAATCATTGAGATTTCGCCCGTAAACTCCGTTGATTGCTCTGCAAGTTTTCTTATTTCATCTGCTACAACAGCGAACCCTTTTCCAGCTTCCCCCGCTCTTGCTGCTTCTATTGCTGCATTTAAAGCAAGTAAATTAGTTTGATCTGCTATATTTTGTATCATTTCGCTAGCTTTTACAATCTTACCTGCACTTTCATTTATATTAATAATAACGCTTTGAACTTCTTGAGATGATTTACTACTACTATTTGTTTTTTCTACAAGTTCTACTAATATTTTTAACCCTTCATCTTTAAGGCTATTTACTTTTTCAGTTGTTAGATTTAAATTTTCAATATATTCTTTGTTTTGAGTTACTAAATCCCCTAGAGTAGAGATAGCTAATACCCCTTGCTCTGTTTCTTTAGCTTGGTCTGCTGCGCCGTGGGCTATATCTTCAATAACTTTAGCGACTTCATCAGCAGCTAAAGCAGATTGTTGACTTGTAGCCGTGAGTTCCTCAGAAGAGGCCGCCAAATACTCAGATGCGCCTACAACATTGCGAAGAACATTTTTTATTGAATTTTGCATAGTGTTTACTGCTTGGGATATTTGCCCTAACTCATCTTTTTTACTGATTAAATCTTTTGGCATATCAATGCTAAAGTCCCCTGATGCCATAAAACCCATTTGTTCTTTTAATCGATTGATTGTTTTGATTGTGTTATTAGATCCTTTAAATAAAATAATTCCTAAAAGCATAAAAGCAAGCATCCCTGCCCCAATAATGATGCTAATATTTACGTTGATAGCACCTTGTACTCTACTCATAGAATAACCAATACTGAGGGCACCTATCTTTTCACCATTTATAATAACTGGATAAGTAATATCATAAACATCTACAGCTTCCGCCTCATAATATCTTTCTCTAGTGTGGGTCATTTCGTCATTTACTGCCGATTTACTGGCTTCATCGCTAAAAATTATCCCCACTCTTTCTCTATTACTATGAGCAATTGATTGGAAATCTGTATTGATTAACATTGCATAGGCAATTTCTTCATTTTCAGTGATTTCTTCCAAAAGTGTTTGATAGCCAAATATATCTGTTAACTCTTGCACTATATTTGCTGAGAGCCCTACTTGAATAATGCCATCACTACCATCTTTTACATATCCATATTTTAAAACTTTATTTGACTCCGAATCTTGTCTAATTTCTTCAATAAACTCTTTATCACTAGCGTTTTCGAACTTGTTTACCCGATGATTGTCTGGCATAACCAATCCAACATACTCCGGGATATTAGAGTGTACAATTTCACCTTTTGTTACAAAATAGTTTATTTCATCAATTCCAGACTCTTTTGCTAAAGTAGCTAAAAAATCATTATCTAGGTTCTCTTTATTCATTCTTACTACTCTAGCTGTTGTTTTTATTTTATCATCAAGCATAGTTTCGATAGATTCTAAGGATTTGTTATTATATTCCAGCATGTTGATAAAAAGTTCTGACGTTTGAATACCATGCTGCCTCATTTCATCAAGCAAACTGTCCCTTGTAAAATAAGCTGAAATAGCTGCCATAGTCGACACACCAATTAGAACCACAATTAGCGGAATCACGATCAGGCGCGTCTTAATTGTTGCTGTTTTGACTTTTGCTGTTTTAACTTTTTTTACTTTCCCCATTTTTATTCCCCCTCAGACATTTTTTATCATATTATGTATTATTGTGATGTAATTGTAGATTTATTGTCATTTTATATACATATATAATAACCGCTTATATTCTATTAGTCAAACAACTTTAGGAACAGTCCCCAAAATAATTCCTACAATAGCACCCCCACTATCAATCATCACATCTTTTATCTGACCCGCCCTGCCTGGAATAAATATCTGATGCATCTCATCACTGATCGCATATAAAACACATATTAGCACTGCTAATCCTACAAGCTGATATCCCGTTAAATTAGGATAATCCATAGCTCTTAGACTGTTTACGACTAAAACACCCAATATTAAGTAAATGAAGAAATGTGCATTTTTTCGTATAAAATGGTGAAAAGCCTCCCAATCTAACTCTAAATTAGGCGCCATCTTTTCTATAACCCTTATAATCCTTTGTGTTACCCCCGAGCTTAAGCTACTAGATTG
>CAYRAL010000073.1:0-6225 GCA_964422235.1 uncultured Candidatus Epulonipiscium sp.
TTGCTGTTTTACCAACATTTTCAATATCACCTGTACGAATACATTTTTGACATGTAGTCATTCTTTTGTTTGGTGGAACCTCTTGTCCTGTGAAATATGGTTTTAAAGGTGCCATTCCAGCATTAACTAACAATAGGCTTTTATCATTTTGTGGTACCAATGGAAAACTCTTTACTCTAAGGTGGTCCTTACCCTCAAAAAATTCCAAATACATTTCTCTTAGTTCATTAAGTCCTAATTTCTTCATTATGTGCCTCCTGAAATTCTTTAAAATTGATTTTTATTTAAATATAAAATATACTCTTCTAAACACATTCTTCTTTTTTTAATCGCTTTAGCATGCTTCACTCCCACATATCTGTAGTGCCAAGGTTCATATGTTATATGGGTTATACTCATTTTATCCTTAGGATATCTCAGTATAAATCCATAACTATGAGCATGTAAGTCCAGCCATTTCCCATGATCAGTTTCTCCAAATGGCTCTATTAAAGGGTCTTCTTCCTTGGCTAAATCAATGTTTGTAATATCAATGGCAAGGCCTATTTGGTGCTCACTGGTTCCCGGCACCGCTACAATTGTTCTAGCTTTCTCTATGGCTTCTTCTTTACTCAATCCATCTTGTATAAGATGATTAACCTTTCGATTAAATACCTTTTGCTGATACTCATAGGACCTATAGGCACTAACTAATACTAGACTAGAAAGCCCTTCTTCTTTTATATCTTTATTCATTTTGCAATAAGCCCTATAAACTTCTTTTTTTAGCCAGATCTTCGTCTTAGGTTCTTGGATCAAGTCTTCAGGTATGTATAGCTCAGATAAGGTGTTTTGCCTATTTACAAGTAATAAATTTTTCATATATACCTCCTTTTAAATGCAAACTTGCTCACAAGGATTTGATTTTTAGTACAAAAAAAGACCTCTATCCCAATAGGGACGAGGCTTCTCGTGGTACCACCCTAGTTATACCTAGACTTGTGGTCTAAATATCACTTGACTATTCTTAACGGGAATAACGCGTTTGCCCATACTTAAGTTCAAGGCAACTACTCCAAGACTGCTTCAACAAATAGGTACTAGAAGGTTCTCATCTATGCCTTCTTTTCTGTAAGTCCTTGTTTGCATACTATTTCTTTTCATTGTATTTATATTATTATGGTATATATATGCTTAGCATAGTTGGTCTATGACAAAATAAACTTTGCTTAATCTAAATGAATTATACGGAATCTTGGGGCTTTTGTCAACTAGTGGCGAGGAAATGTAGTTACCAAGATTCCGTAAGGGTTTTCCACTAGGGTATAGCGGGGATTGTTGTGGTTTAGCGGATGGAGAGGTAACTCGAGAGTATTTCCTTCATGTGGTGAGAATTCTCTTCAGAGTGGATTTCAATATGGTCTCCTACTACCTCGTAGTCAAATCCTTCGAATCCATTATCTCTTAAGTAGGATTGTAAATACTCAGGGTCTTCTACCTGGGTTCGTTGTACTTTATCTCCTACCTTGTCACCATTGACAAAGACCTCGTACCTGTCTTCCTGAAGCTTATTATGTCCTTCTCCATCACCAACTCCAGCTGGTATAGCTGCAAAACCTCCAATAGGATTGCCTGTTAGATTCCCTGGGAATCCCAAATAAATTTCATCCATATCTATCACTCCTTAATTTTTTAATAATAAACAAGGTGATAGATATAGTATGTCAATATTCCTCAAAATTATTTGTATTTTATCTAAAATGCCCAATTGCCCTTTTCAAAAATCATTTTTTTGGAGCCATCCATCAAGGTGGCTTCTATGTCTAACTTTTCGGATCCTACCATAAAATCTACATGTGTAATAGATGTATTAACACCGTGAGCATCTAATTGGTCTTGATCCATATCTGCTCCACCTTCTAGGTTAGTTGGATAGGCACTTCCTAGTGCAAAGTGACAGGATGCATTTTCATCAAATAGAGTGTTAAAAAATATAATATCTGTATTGGATACTGGTGAATCATGTGCTACTAAGGCAACTTCTCCCAAGTAATGAGACCCCTCATCAGTTCCAATTAATTTTTCTAAGGTTTCATAACCTTGCTCGGCGGAGAAGTCTATGATTCTCCCATCCTTAAATGTAAGGGTAAAATTATCGATTAGATTTCCACCATAACTTAGTGGCTTTGTACTGCTAACATGCCCATTCACACCAGTTTTAAGTGGCATTGTAAAAATTTCTTCTGTGGGCATATTGGCAATAAAGTATACACCCTTTGCATTATCTTCTCCGCCACCCATCCATATATGCTTCTTCGGAAGTTCTACCACTAAATCTGTTCCCTTTGCTTTATAGTGCAAAGTTTTTATTGGATTGTTATTTAAAAAATTCATTTTAGTATTTAACTGTTCTAAATGCTTGTTCCAAGCCTCTACTGGGTCTTTTTGATCCGCCCTTGTGGCTTCAAAAATATTATCCCATAGCTTTTTCATAGCCTCTTCTGGTCTAGCATCCGGAAAAACCTTCTGGCTCCACTCCTTAGATGGCATAGCAGCAACGCACCAACTAACTGTTGAATTGCTAATATATTTTCTAAATACTGCCATGGCCTCTCCGTGAGCTTTATTGGCAGCGGCTATTTTATCTGGGTTTATATCTTTAAAAAGATCTGGGTTGGATGATGACAAGGACAAGAATGCATAGTCATCTTCAGCCATCTGAGCAAATCCATCTGCCTTCCATATTGGATATTCTTTGAAAGCTTCATCTGGTGCATTCATGTATTTAATTAAAGATAGTTGTTCGTCACTATACTCGACATGAACGTTTTTAGCCCCAGCCTTATAGGCTTTTTTAGCAATTTTTCTTACAAAGTCAGCACCATGAATTGGAGCATTAATAACTAATGTTTGTCCCTTTTGAATATTAATCCCTGTTTTTACTAATAACTCTGCGTACTTTTCTAAGTTTTCTTGGAAAGTTCCCATTTATATGCACCTACTTTTTTATTTATTATAACAGATTTTTTATATACTTTGTAAATAAAAAGAGGCTACCTTGAAAGATATCCCCTTAGTTTGATTTATTTAGCGTTAGCGACTTCTACGTTAATTCTTTTGCCTTTGATTCTTTTTTTGTTCATTATAGAAGTTACTCCCTTGGAATGTTCTTGTGGCACTTCAAAGAAACTAAATTTATCATGTACGGATACATCACGAATTAATCTTCCTGCTATCCCTACTTCTCCGGCAACTGCCCCTACAATATCTCCAGCATTGACACCTTCTTGTTTTCCGATGTTCATAAAGAATCTAATCATTCCTGCTTTGCCTGGGTTCCTAGGACCTCTAGAAGATCTGTCTCTTCTGTCACCTCTATCTCCCCTGAAATACTCTGGTTTTGTTACACTTGTAATTTCAGTTTGTTCCTTAAGATTCATTTGCATTTTAAGTAAGGCTGCTGCAATGACTGAGAGTTCATGGCCTTTTTCGACTAAAGTAGATACCTGTTTAGTATACTGGTCTAAATCCCCTTTTTCAATTACTTCTATAATACCTGCAAACATTTGTTCTGTTTTTGCTTTGGTAATATCTTTCATTGTTGGTACTTTTTGCTCTGCAATTTTAGCTTTTGTATATCTTTCGATTTCTCTAAGTTGTTGCATTTGTCTTCCATATACAAAACTAAAGGCTGTTCCTGTTCTGCCTGCTCTACCTGTTCTACCAATACGGTGAATGTAGTATTCGGAGTCTTGAGGTAATTCGTAGTTAAATACCGCTTCTATATCATCAACGTCAATTCCTCTAGCTGCAATATCTGTGGCTACTAAAATATCAATTGTACCGTTTCTAAGTTTCCCCATAACCATATCTCTGGCATTTTGGTTTAAATCACCATGAAGGGCATCTGCAAAATATCCTCTTCCTTGTAATTCTCCAACAAGTTGATCAACACCTTTTTTGGTGTTACAAAATATAATGGCACGTTTTGGATTATTGATATCCATAAGTCTACATAATACTTCTGTACGATCATTTCTATTTACTTTAAGATAAAGTTGTTTTACGTTAGAGATTGTAATGTCTTTTTGCTTAACCCTAAATATAGTAGGATTCTTTAAAAATTTATTGGATATTTCTAAAATCGGCTTTGGCATGGTTGCAGAAAAAAGCATAATTTGTCTTTCAAGTGGGATCTGGATTAGTATGGTTTCAATATCCTCACGGAATCCCATGTTAAGCATCTCGTCAGCTTCATCTAATATCATTGTATTGATATGTCCAAGCTTTAAAGTGCCACGTCTCATATGGTCCATTACCCTACCTGGTGTACCAATAATAATCTGGGCACCTCTATTTAAGGATCTGATTTGTCTATCTATAGGTTGTCCACCATATACTGGAAGTATACGTAAGTTTCTTTTGTATTTTCCAAGTCTTTGCATTTCTTCTGATACTTGAATTGCAAGCTCTCTTGTTGGACAAAGAATAATAACCTGTGGTTGATTATTTGATGCATCTACCTTTTCGATTGCTGGAATACCAAATGCTACTGTTTTTCCTGTTCCTGTTTGTGCCTGACCAATCAAATCTACGCCTTCCATGGCCTTTGGTATTGCAACGCCCTGGATTCCTGTGGCTTCTTCAAAGCCCATATCTGCAATTGCATCTTGCAATTCTTGAGATATATCTAGTGTACTAAATTTAAGTTTTGTCATTAAAAATAAAATTCCTCTCTATTATTGAATTCATGTGAATTCATGTTTTGTTTATATTTACATTCTTTCTATTATACATTAGTTAAGAGAATATAGCAAATTACTTTTCAGCTTTATTACTAATTTGCCAATTAATCGGATCCTTATTTTCTCTGATTAATATTTCATTTACCATAGCAAAATGGTTGCATCCAAAAAAACCACGACTTGCTGACAATGGACTAGGATGCACTGCTGTTAATATATGATGCTTAGGATTGCTTATGATTTTAATTTTTTCTTTTGCATTGTTACCCCAAAGTATAAAGATAACTGGATCTTCTCTTTGGTTCAGAGCCATAATAACTTGGTCAGTAAACTTTTCCCAGCCTTTTTTTCGATGGGAATTAGCCTCTGCCTCTCTTACGGTTAAAACAGTATTTAACAATAAAACCCCTTGAGTAGCCCATTCCATAAGATATCCATTGTTTGGAATGGTACACCCTAGACTCTCATGTAATTCCTTAAACATATTCCTAAGGGAAGGAGGAATTCTCACGCCAGGCAAGACTGAAAATGCTAGGCCATGAGATTGATTTCTTCCGTGGTATGGATCTTGTCCTAAAATGACCACCTTAGTATTTCCAAAAGATGTGGTTTTAAAGGCGTTAAAAATATTCTCTTTTAGGGGTAGAACTGTTTTTTCTTTATATTCTTTTTCAAGAAAGTTCCTTAATTCAATATAATAATCTTTTTCAAATTCGTCTTCAAGGACTTGGTCCCAGTCATTACTAAAGGTCACCATATGACATACTCCTTAATGAAATCAAACTTTAATCCTTATAGCTATATTTTGCTGACTCTTTTATATAATCATCACAGGTGTGTGAGACTTCTCCCCTGGACCAACTACCTGCTAAATTCTTCTGTCCTGTTCCAAATACGGCTTCTTTAGCGCCATCTATTTCCGGATTTACATATTTCAAGAACCAATCTTGCAGTTCTTTTCGTAACTCTATAGCTATTTCTTCATAAGCTGCATCTTCTACTAAGTTTTGTTTTTCTCCTGGATCATTCTTTAAGTCGTACATTTCATCTGGTCCATAAGGATATCTTTTAATATATTTAAATCTTTTATTTCGTATCATTCTATTAGGACCGTATTCGTCCATAATAACGATATGTTTGTCCTCGGAAGCCTCTTCCCCGCGTAGTTCATGGAGAAAACTCTGTCCTGGCAATTGATCATTTTGATAGTTGTCGTATCCAATGTATTCTAATAACGTAGGCATAAAGTCGTATGCCGAAACCAGTGCATCAGAAACAATGCCTTTCGGTAGATTGCCTTTATGAGAAATAATAAAAGGAACCTTAACTGAAGATTCATATAGGTTAATAGGGAAAGTACCATTACCCTTACCCCAAAATCCATGATGACCGCAACTAAAACCGTTGTCACTGGTAAAGACAACAATGGTATTTTCTAGTATGCCCAGTTCTTCTATTTCACTCATAATTCTTCCTATATTGGTATCCATAGCTGTAACTG
>CAYRAL010000074.1:0-308 GCA_964422235.1 uncultured Candidatus Epulonipiscium sp.
TTTCCGTCTCAATATCAATTGGAATTATATTTCTAAATCTTGCTGTTCCGACAATAACAGCAACTATCCTATTGTGATTAACCGCGACAAATGCGGTGCTCTTTCTTAAGAAGTCGTCATAAGTACCCCAAGATTCTAACAAACGTTCTACTAAAAGTTCTTGATTTTTATATACGCCAATTTTCACTCTCTCTAGAAACTGAGAATCAACTTTAAATACCTCATATCCATCTTGAACAGTAATAATTTCATTATATCTATCTTTTTTACGAAATGTATATTCATCTTCAGATTGAATAATCTTATCG
>CAYRAL010000074.1:318-6190 GCA_964422235.1 uncultured Candidatus Epulonipiscium sp.
TCGCTAAACATATTCATGATATATGGTTTTATTTCCTCGGATTCAATCGAAAACTCAAAATAATTAATCCCTTTGCATCTCAATTCATAAAACATACCATCAACTAAAAATTCTTTGAATTTACTATAAGTCTTTATATCACTTGGTTTTCCTAATATTGAAAACCCACCTACTGCAAATGAAGCGACCAATGCAAGATTAGGATTCTCTATATCATCAACCCACATATCACCTTTGCATTCACCAGCAACAATCCCTGAAAAACTTGGACTATCTTCATATGTAATCTTATTAATTGCCTCTTCACTAAGTTTATTTACTTTAAACAACAATACTCATCCTCTCTTGTTTCATGACGCCGATATGCCCACTATTATAAATAGAGCTTAACTATACTCTATATCTTTAGTTTAATAGTTTTTCTAAAATTTTAATACTTCATAAACTTCTTTCATAATAATAGATATATCCTTTGCACTATCTAATACAATCTCATGTTTCATTGGCTCTATATGATATTGCTTATAATGCTCTTCTGCTTCTTTTACACTTTTAAAAAGTTGATTTGGCTTAGGATTATTGAATCTACTTTTCAATCTATCTCCCCATTCTCTATCATCACTACAAATGCACAGGAATTGATACAGCTTCGATCCCTTAAACTCAATTTTAGATAAGAATTGTTCTAAATATGGATTATGGGATAGACTAATATCCAGAATCAAATCACAATCTGCATCTACATTAGTTTGTATAATTTTTCCCATGATATCGTATGAAATCTTATTGATAACGGAATGTTCTAAGTTATTCATTGACAAACTATCATATATATCATCTTTTCGTATAATAGCAATATTTACTTCTTCACCTAGTATATTTGTTATCAATGATTTTCCAGTAGCTGCTTTTCCCCTAAACAATATAATTTTGCTCATGAATTTATCCTCCGGATATTTATAGATTTCCTTTTCTTAAGATATTAGGACAGGCTTGAATAATTCATACATTACCAAAAACCCTTTCAACATACCCGTTACATTATTAATTTGTCTAAGAAATATTTCTTGATATACTAAATATATTTTGTTCTGCACCAAATCTTGTGATTGTTTGTACTAAGCTCATTCCAACATTTTGTAGAAGTTTGCAAGAATTTTTATTTGCACATTGTGTTTCTGCAACGAGCCTTTCCAATTTTAATTCATCAAAAGCATAGTCTATAATCCTTCTAACTACTTCTTCTGCATAACCAAATCCCCACCATTTGGATAGAAACTGGTAAGATACCTCTGTGTCTAAATCATTATGGTGGTTATCTAGTGATACTAAACCAATAAATTCATTATTATCCTTAAGTCGTATAACCATATAATTCGAGCTTTTTTCAGAATTAAGCATTCTATTAAAACTATTATCAAATCTTTCACTACTAACGATTCCTCCAAGAAATCTTCTTACTTTTTCATCAAAGTACAATTCTCTGACATTTTTATAATCACTTTTATGTAATTTAATTATTTTACATCTATTAGTTTCTATCATAATACTCCTCCCTCATTTTTAAAAAATAGTTGATTTCATAATCCCTTGCTAATGATTACACTCATTTGGTGGGGCTAAACTCGATAGAGCTATTATACTTATTATTGGTGAACTTTTCTTTGATGGGTTAAGGCTCCATTTTAAACCGTCTTTTTAAAACTAGTACTACGATCCCAATAAACAAGACAATTGTAGCAAATATACTTGCTTCCGGACCAAACATACCTCCTGTTAAAATGTCTTCTCCTTTACTAGCAAAACTCATTAAGGTGTCCGTTGAACTTGAACCACCACTGACACTAAAGCCATAAATATTGCCTTGAGCAAAGTTCCATGCAGCGTGTAATCCACATGCTCCCCACACATCATTAGTATCAATTACATATAATCCAAATAAAAATCCAACAAGGACAATATTTAATATAGATAAGAGATTAACTCCAGGATTAAAAATATGCAAAATCCCAAATAATATTGACGATATAATAAAACCTAAAGCTTTGTTATGCTTTGCTCCTATAATATGCATTAGCCATCCCCTAGTAATTATCTCCTCAGTACTACTTTGTAATATCCATCCAGGTAATATTGCTAATATAGCAGGAATATATTTAAAACCCACGCTCATACTTTGGCTAATCTCAATTGTACCTGTAATATACATTAAAAATGTAACACCACTAAACATTAAAAATCCTATTAGAAATCCAGTAAGAAATTTAACTATAAATCCATCTGAGCTTAATCCCAAAGTCTTGATTTTTCTCCTTTCAACAAACTTAACCCATATAAAACATAGTAACAAAGGGAATAGAAAGGTGAAAATTAAAAACACTGGTCTCATCATAATCCCTTGAATCGTGATATATCGACTAAATATAATTAGGAATATTTGACCGATTAATTGTCCTATAAAAATCATGAGAAAAGAAATAATAACAGCGATAATCCAATTTAGTTTTACTTTTGCATTCCTTGCTTCATCAAATAAATTTAATTTTTGATTAAACATTTCATCACTCCTTTTGATTATAAATATATGATACCTATTGAAAACCATGAATCATTTCTTCCTATATACACGCAATGTTCACTATAACCTAGTAAACTTCTTACTTCGCATGTTTTATAATGATCGTTCATAATGTTTTTTCTAATCCATAATACTTACTATTCTATATAATCTTCTAAATCCCTTCTTTTTTATATATTATTTTATTATATAAAAAACAAGGGAGACAACTTTAGTCATCTACCTTGTTAATTATATGTTACATACCTACAGTATTTACAGGTATAATCAAATCGTTCTAAATCCTTGAGAACAATTGTGGATAATTTCTTGAACCATGGAGAATTCTCAAAATACTTATTTCCTTCTCATAAACCTTATAAAACATTAAATATTTATCTATAACGATGACCCTAAATCCACTACTACTTATTTTTTTATCTGGAACTAAAAGCCCTAATTTAGGAAATGTTTCAAGTGTTTTTGATTTATCCATTATCTAATCATGAAATTTAATTGCATTAGTTTTACTATCCTTTGCTATATAAAGGATTATCTCTTCTAAGTCTTCAAGAGCTGATTCCATAAATCTGACATCATATTTTTCCATCTATTAACCCTCTTAATCTTTCACTAACTTCTTCGATGGAGTATGAGTTAGCACCATTAATTCTATCTATTTCAGCATCAAGCAATTTCTCTCTTAAGTCCAAAAGCTCTTCTCTATAAGTATAGGCTTCTATACTCATTACCACTAAATCACCTTCTCCATTTTTAGTTAAATAAACAGGCTCCATATTTTCTTTACAGTAATCAGATATTGAATTATACTCATTTCTTAAAATCGTTGAAGGTTTAATTTTTACAACATCACCTCGCATAATATTCTATCCATATTATATCATTATTCTGCGCATCCATCATTTCTAATTCTTGTAACAAATATCTCCTGATTTATCTCCCTTTATTCATCTTCTCATTTCCACGCTTGAAATTTCCAGTAACTTTGGCCATAATTAGTTGTGATTCTAGGGCATCCGCTCTTTCTATTTTAGCTAAAAATTTTTCACTCTCCTTACCTTTTAGTATCATGACTTGTTTATCATACCAATATATAAACACCTTATTATCCTTTGATATTCTATATGAAAAACATTCTTCATGAAGTCTGTTGCCTTTATCTATATTATCCAACGATACCACTCTCCTATATGAATCCACTCACTTTCTCAATAGATGCTTTATTTTTGATATTTATATCTCATAAGAACCGTGCCTGCATTCTTAAGTATAAGCATACTTATCTTCAAAGGTAAATATTTCTTTTCTACTTAACACTGCAGAAATCTACTATTTATATTATTCTACATAACTTTCTAATTTCCTTCTTTCTCTACATATTATTTTTACCTACTCAAAAAAACAAGATAGACAGTCATCTACCTTGTTAAATCCTAGAGTTTCTATAATTATTCCACATTATTGTTTTCACACCTTTTTCATTTTACCTTCCATATCATAATAGACAGTTCTTGATACTACAAAGCTACTTTTTCTTAAAAACTGTCTGTTAAAATACTCAAAATAGGATCCAGGAGAGATGAGTCCTTGTACTTTTACTAAGTCTATCCCTGATTGACCAACTATGGTATCAGCTAGAAGTACACAATTTGTATGCATAACAAAATAGGTTTTAAAAGGTCCTTTTATAAACTTGTAAAACCTTCCATTAAGATTTTGATATACTACACTTGCGTAGTCTGTATAAGGTTTCTCGAGTCTTATACCCTGCTCCTCATCTATTTTTGCCTTAGGCTTCCACTCATATAAATTTTCATGAATTTCTACTATCTTTTCTCTAACCCTCTGTTTCTGCTCCTCTGTAAGTTTAAGTCCAAAACCAAAAAGGGTCTTTCCTAGATGGGATTGAGAAAATTCTATGTATCTTTCCTTATGGTCAATTTCCACTAAAACCCCATCGGATATGGCACCACCTAATTTGAAAGTAGTATCATCATAACAACCATATGTCATGATCTTACCCTCGAACCAGATGTCAACATGGCCAAAGGCATAGGTTCCTTTTTCCCCCACATGAATGAAAACCTCTAAATCACAAGAAGTATTTCCTTTAAAAGAATTTAAATTATCCTGACTTAACTCTTCTGTTTCAAAGGCCTTATTTATCTCCATTAAAACCTTATGTGGAATAAGAGCTACCATAAAGACAGGCAGACTTATTCTAAATCTCCTTTTAAAAGAGTTCTTTATTTCTATTGGAAGTCCTTCTAATAAACCATCTACAAGAAAGGTAAGTCCATAAAATATAAAAAATATTCCTATTAGATTTGATAGAGGGATAAGATAAGCTAAGGGCCTTGTAATTATCATTGTTCCAAGAAAAACTAAAAAGATTGCACCTGTTATAACAAAAAACTTTCTTGGTACTTGGTTCTTCCTGTATTGTAAATAGATTAAAAACCGAACTATGCCACTAAAGAAAGCATAAATTCCAAAGGTTATAGGAAGGATTGAAAGTACTTTTTCTGGCTCAAAGTAAATAATTATAGCCATTATTAAGTTCGCTACAAATCCAAACAATCGTGCTATTGAAGTCAGTCGTTTTTTCCTGAGTGGTGAAAACCCGATCAGTTGGAAGATTGCAGCGATAGCGAAGAGTATCACCAATAGGTTTAATAGCCTTTTTACTGCAAAAATAAGTGCACCCTTTTGGGTTAGAAATAAGATTCCCAATATTAGATATAAAAATCCTGATAAAATCATGGAAGAAACATCAATATGCTTCATTTTTAAATACTTAATGTCCATATATTCCCACCTTTTATAAATTCATTAGAGATTATAGTGCTATTTTATTTAATATTAGATAATTTCTTCTACATTATAGCATATGTTATTACTCACCAAATCATAGCACAACCATAATATAGTTATTACCAAAATAAAAGGGTGATGTAATTGGAAATATCAGCAATTGTTAATAGTGTTCTTTCTTTATTTATTATGATATTAGTTGGTGTTTACAGTAGCAAGAGGCAAATAATTACTCCTGCTATTAATAAAGCCTTAACAAATATTCTTATACAAGTAGCACTTCCTTTTATGATTGTTACTTCTTTTATGTTTACATACGATGATACTATTAAATCAAATATTATAAAGACTTTATTTTATAGCCTAATAGCCTATGTAATAGTAATAATTATCTCATACTTGTTAATCTTCCCCATTAAAAATGATAAAAAGACAATACTACATTTTGCAAATGTATTTACTAATACTGGATATGTTGGT
>CAYRAL010000075.1:0-6114 GCA_964422235.1 uncultured Candidatus Epulonipiscium sp.
CCTCCCACATCTTCATGAAAATGAGCATCACTTGCTACAACAATTGGATTTTCATATTTTATACAAAGTTTTAAAATTTCTACTAAGTTTTCTCTTACACCTTCCCGAATACTTGTGGGTCTTAAAGATGCATTATTAACCTCAAGTAGTACTTTATGCGCTTTAGCGTGCTTAACTACTTTTTCAAAATCCATTGGATAACGATTATCTCCTGGATGGCCAATAATATCCACATTTGGATTTTCAATGGTTTTCATTAAGGTTCTCGTAATAACTTCCTTATCTGCAAATGGAAGACAGGGCGGATGTAAACTTGCTACGACTATATCTAACTCTTCTAGTACATCAGTCTCCATATCGATATTCCCGTCATAATCTATAATATTAACTTCTACCCCTTTAAGTATTCTAATGCCATGAATATAATCTGGTAAAACTTTTATATTTCCAAAATAAAATGGATGGGCTCCCCCTGGCAATCCTTCCGTATGATCTGTAATGGCTACGGCCTCAAGATTTTGGCTTTTTGCAAACCTTGCAATTTCATCTATTGTACTATAAGCATGCCCACTAGCAAGTGTGTGAACATGTGTATCTGCTAAAATTTTCATTTTCGTCCTCCTTAGGCTTATACTATCTATTCTACAACCTCTTGAGCTATGATTCAAGTATACTATGCTATACTCCCTAATGCTTTTTTTGAAAAAAGAATGTTATAGTTGCCAAGGATGGTTTGTATAGTTCATAATAGATAGTGTACACTATACTATAGTGATATTATATAGGAGGTATCTTTTTATGTTTGATGAAATTTCAAGGCTTATTCAGGAAAATAAGCTGATTGATGCACGTAAGATCTTAGTAAAAATGAATGTTGTAGATATAGCCCAGTTTTTTGAGGATATCTTCGAACAGGAAAATGAAGACCATTTTATTGTTCTTTTTCGTATATTACCTAAAGATATTGCCGCTAGCGTATTTTCTTATTTGTCCGCTGAAGGTAAAAGTCATATTATACAATCTGTCACTGATAAGGAAATAACATATATAGTTGACGAACTATACTTAGATGATATTGTAGATATTATGGAAGAGTTTCCTGCCAATATTGTTAAACGTCTTGTTGAAAATACAGATGAGACTAAGCGTAAGCTCATTAATCAATTTTTGCGCTATCCTGATGATTCTGCTGGTAGTATTATGACTATTGAGTACGTGGCTTTAAAAAAAGAAATGAATGTAGCTGAAGCCTTAGCGCTTATTAAAAAAGTTGGGGTTGATAAGGAAACCATTAATACTTGTTATGTTATGTCATCTGATCGAAAGCTAGAAGGTGTTATTTCTATCCGCCAACTTATTTTAAACGATAGCGATGTTATTATAAAAGATATTATGGATACTCATATTATTAGCGCTAAAACCTTAGATGATCAGGAGACTGTAGCTGATACATTTAAAAAATATGATTTTCTAGCACTTCCTGTGGTTGATACGGAAAATCGCCTTGTGGGGATTATTACCATTGATGATATTGTTGACATAATTGAAGAGGAAAATACAGAAGACTTCGAGATAATGGCAGGTATGCAACCTTCTAAAACTGAATATATGAAGTCTAGTCCTTGGGAATTATCAAAAAATCGTATCCCTTGGCTCTTGATTCTTATGATATCCGCCCTTTTTACAGGTCGTATTATTGAAAGTTATGAAGGGGCTATATCAAAAGTAGCGGCTCTTGCAACTTTTTTGCCAATGCTTATGGACTCTGGCGGTAATGCCGGTTCTCAATCCTCTACACTGGTTATTCGGGGACTGGCACTGGGTGAAATTCAAACAAAGGATTTTTTAAAAGTTCTTTGGAAAGAGGTTCAAGTTAGTTTGATTGTAGGGTTTGCACTGGTAGTGGCTAACTTTATCCGCCTGTATGTTTTTGCTGGCAGAGAACTTATGCTAACCCTTACAGTATGTATTAGTTTATATTTCACGGTTATCATTGCTAAGATGGTTGGTGGGGTTCTTCCTCTTGCGGCTAAAAAATTACATCTTGATCCGGCTATTATGGCTAGTCCATTAATTACAACTGTTGTAGATGCATTAGCACTAATTGTTTACTTTAGCACTGCAACTAAGCTATTAGGGATTGCATAATCCTTAGTTCATGATACGTAAAGGGCATATGAAAACTTTATAAAAGTTTTCATATGCCCTTATTTTAATATATTAGGACTAAATTATCTTATAATTGGTGGAAATCCTACTTTCCTTTGTACTTTGCGCAAGGTCTTAGTTGCTAGATAGCTAGCTGTCCCTGCATTTTTTTGAATAATACTATCAATATACCCCTTATCTTTACTAAGCTGCTTATAACGCTCTTGTAGTGGCCTAAGCTCATCAATAACCACTTCTGCAACACCCATTTTAAAATCCCCGTATCCTTTACCGTCAAAGTCTTTTTCAGACTCCTCAATGGTCTGACCTGTTATAGCAGAATAGATGCTCAGAAGATTGCTAATTCCTGGTTTATCCTCTGCAAATCTAACTTCATTATCTGAATCTGTAATAGCTCTTTTAAACTTTCTAGCAATGACATCTGGCTCATCTAAAATAGAAACAAATCCATTTTGGTCTGGGTCAGATTTAGACATTTTTTTAGTTGGTTCTTGAAGGCTCATTACCCTAGCCCCAACTTTCCCAAAATAGCCTTCTGGTACTTTAAAAGTTTCTCCATGAGCATTGTTAAAACGAATGGCTATATCTCTTGCTAGCTCCAAATGCTGCTTTTGGTCGGCTCCAACAGGTACAAGGTCTGTTTGAAATAACAAAATATCTGCGGCCATTAAGGCAGGATAGGTAAATAACCCTGCATTAATATTATCACCATGAGACTGTGATTTGTCTTTAAATTGTGTCATACGGTTTAATTCGCCCATATATGTATAGCAATTTAAAATCCATGCCAGCTCAGCATGGGCTGATACATGAGATTGGTAGTACATAATATTTTCTTCTGGGTCTATACCTGCTGCAATATATTGCATTAAAAACTCCCTAGATAATCTTCTTAAAGTAGCTGGGTCTTGCCTGACAGTAATAGAATGCATATCGACAACACAAAATAGGCAGTTATAATCTTCTTGCAAGTTTGTCCAGTTTTTAAGTGCTCCTAAATAGTTGCCTAGTGTCACGTGGCCTGATGGCTGCATGCCACTAAAAATAACTTTCTTTTCATCTTGACTCATATATATATTCTCCTCATCATCATTAAGGTATAAGTTTCATTTTATGGTACCATATATAAGGTTAATAAATCAAGGCTTATTGGGCACTAGTATCCTATAATTCAATGTAAGATGATTAGGAATTAAAGAATTTTTTAAAATGACACCAATTATATAATTGGTGTCATTTTTGCTGTCTATTCAAGTCATTCTATCCTAAGATTGCCACTAAGTCATCATCAGGTGTTCCTATAGGCTTTATATTGAATTTATCCACTAGTACTTGGAGTACATTAGGGGATAAAAACGCTGGGAGGGTTGGCCCTAATCTCATATTTTTGATGCCTAATGACAGTAAGGAAAGTAATACGACTACTGCCTTTTGTTCATACCAGGAAAGTATTATTGAAAGTGGCAGATCATTGACACCACACTCAAATGCTTCTGCTAAAGCAGTGGCAATCTTAACTGCACTGTAGGCATCATTACATTGTCCTACGTCTAAAAGTCTTGGTAGTTCCCCAATCGTCCCAAAATCCAGTTTATTAAACCGGTATTTCCCGCATGCTAAAGTGAGTATAATTGAGTCATGAGGCGTCTGGAGTGCGAAGTCTGTATAGTAATTACGGCCTGGTCTTGCCCCGTCACATCCTCCAATAAGGAAGAAACGGCTAATAGCACCTGATTTAACCCCTTCAACTATTTTATCTGCCTGAGAAAGCACCGCATTATGTCCAAATCCAACAAGTATTGTTTTTTCTGGCTCATCTTCTGGAAAGCCTCCAAGGGATAATGCTTGTTCTATTATTTCACTAAAGTCCTTTTTACCATCTTTCTCTTCAACATGCTTTAATGAATCAAAACCTACCATACTTGTCGTAAATAGACGGTCTTTGTAGTATTCCTTTGGTCTCATTAAGCAGTTAGTGGTCATAAGGATTGTTCCTTGAATCCCGTCAAACTCATCTTGTTGTTTTTGCCAAGCGCCTCCAAAGTTACCGACTAGATGTTTGTATTGTTTAAGTTCTGGGTACCCATGGGCAGGTAACATCTCACTGTGAGTATATATATTAACCCCTTTTTCTTTGGTTTGTTCTAATAGCTCTTTCATATCCTTCATATCATGGCCAGAAACAACTATAAATGGCCCCTTTTTCATGGTTACTCTTACATGAGTTGGCTCAGGGTTTCCATGTGTTGTGTTGGCCTTATCAAGAATTTCCATACATTTAATATTGACATTCCCAAGGTATAGTACTTCCTCAACCCAATCCTGCACACTCATAGTTTCGTCTATAGTCTTACTAAATCCTCTGAAAAAATACCGATCCACTTCATCGTTATGCTTTCCGAATACATCTGCATGGTGGGCATATGCCCCCATTCCTTTCATACCGTAAATCAAGGTTTCTCTTAGGGAGCGTATATCTGCGTCTAAGCTTTGATCATACATAATACCAACCTTTATTGCGTCCTCAAGCATTTGCTCCTTATATTGTGGTACTTTGTATGACGCTACACTGGGAAGGTCTCCTAGGTCACCTACAAGGCTTTCTAACTCATCTTTATACTTTCCAGCTTGCCTAATGTACTCTACAAACCTTTCAGGGTCAAAATTTACATTTGTTAAGGTTGAGAAGGACCCATAGGCCATAAACCTTATAATATCCTTACTGGGCTTTTCCCCTTTTTCATATAGGGCTTCCCCATAAAATCCAATACCTTTTAAAATGTAAATCAGTAAATCTTGCAGGGCTGCAACTTCTGGTGTTTTACCACATACACCCACCTTTGTGCATCCTTTACCACCTGCAGTCTGTTCGCATTGGTAACAAAACATATCTTGAATCATCGATTATAACGCCTCCTATACTTATGAAATCTTCCTTATTTATGCTTTCCAATTTCATAGAAAAAATTCATAAGATAGGCTTATTTATTTTATATGACCATCCAGGCTTATAGTAACTTCATCATAAGGTATAATTATTTTTGAGTTAAGCATAGCTGTCTTTACTGAATTTACGATTCCAGTACAACAGGGTACTTCCATCCTAAGCACAGTTATACTCTTAATTTCATTGGCTTGTAAAATTTGAGTTAACTTTTCAGCATAATAATTATTATCATCTAGCTTGGGACAACCAATTAGTGCCACTCTCCCCTTAATAAAATCTTCATGCATGTTTGGATATGCATAAGCCGTACAGTCGGCTGCAATCAGGAGATTGGCCCCGTCAAAGTAACTTGCTTGAACTGGTGCAAGCTGTAGTTGAACTGGCCAATTTTGTAACATTGGCTCACTTGAAGCTCCTGCAGATGCTGTTACAGGTTTTTTTGCTTCTGCTTCACCTTTAATGCTTTTTATCATAGTTCCTGGACATCCAGATGGGACGTGAGTCTTTGTTTGATTAGGGTTAAGCCGCTTTGGTGCTTTCTTAATATCATAAGCATCCGCTTCACGCTCAATAATACTAATTGCATCTTCTGGACACCTTAAGCAATTACCTAACCCATCACAGTACTCATCACTAAGCAACTGAGCCTTTCCATCTATTAGGCCTATTGCCCCTTCATGACATGTATCAACACAAGTCCCACATCCTGTACACTTTTCTTGATCTATGTAAACTATGTTTCTTTTCATTTGAATTGCTCCTCTTCTTTATTTTTGTACTTTTCTATTATATCCACTTTCTCAGCGAAAGTCGGTAACATTGGTTACCATTGAGTTTTTAAATTGCTTGCACTTTTCACTGTAATACGCTTTTAGTTCTATTAATAATTGGATTTTAGATAGATTAAAAGGTTGTAACCATAATGGTTACAACCTTTTAAGATACGTGCACAGAAGGATTCGAACCCTCGGCCTTCTGATCCGTAGTCAGACGCTCTA
>CAYRAL010000076.1:0-6047 GCA_964422235.1 uncultured Candidatus Epulonipiscium sp.
AAGCCTCCACACCCCTAGATAAACCAGATATAAGCTCATCACCTATCATATCTCGTATGGCGTTAGTAAAAGCGACACCTGGTACAAGGGGCATAATGCTTCCGATAACAACAGAATCAATTTGAAGATTTGGAATCACCCAGGAGGCAAGAATAACCCCGCCACCAATTGTAAATCCAGAAATAAAATAGACTAGATATGATATAACATCCCGACTAAAAAACCATTTTTTAATAATGGCACATAGAAAACCAAAAATTAAAGAAGGGATAAAATCAATAAAAGTCCCCCCAACCATAATGGTGAAAAATCCAGCTGAGATACCTATTGCACCGATCATAAGACTAGAGGAATAGGAGACAACCTTATCAATATTAGTAATCTCTGCCAAAGCATCTTGTGTAGAAATTAGGCTATCTACATATTTTCTGGATAAACTATTAACTAAAGTAATCTTATCGAGTCTAGTGCTACGATTTTTTAAACCAAACGCAATATTAATTCAAATATATAGGTTGAAATGCCATATATTTAGAAGTCTTAAACAAAGTTTTTGAAAAAGATGTCTATTCATAGAATAAGAACAATTTATATGTTAAAATAGGTCTTAAGTGTTATAACTAAAAATAAGAAAGAGGTAATGAATTATGTATTCAAATGAAGATGTAATGAAAGTTGACCCTGAGATTGCAAAGCTAATCACAGAAGAAACTGATAGGCAAAGAAATGGTATTGAACTTATAGCATCAGAAAACTTTGTAAGTGAAGCAGTAATGGCAGCAATGGGATCACCTCTAACAAATAAATATGCAGAAGGTTATCCAGGAAAAAGATACTATGGTGGATGTGAAGTTGTAGACCAAGTAGAAAATATAGCAAGAGACCGTGCGAAAAAATTATTTGGAGCAGATCATGCTAATGTACAACCAAACTCAGGCTCTCAAGCAAATCAAGGGGTATTTTTTGCAGTATTAAATCCAGGGGATAAAATAATGGGTATGAACTTAAGCCATGGAGGACACCTTACTCATGGTAGCCCAGTTAATATGTCAGGAAAACACTACGAAGTTGTATCTTACGAAGTAGATGCCCAGACACAACTTATTAACTACGATGCCCTTAGAGAAATGGCAATCGAACACAAGCCAAAAATGATTATTGCCGGAGCAAGTGCTTATTCAAGGGATATAGATTTTGTGAAATTCCGTGAAATTGCAGATGAAGTAGGAGCGTACTTTATGGTAGACATGGCTCACGTTGCAGGACTCGTTGCGGTAGGTCTTCACAGCAATCCAGTACCATATGCTGACTTTGTAACAACCACTACTCATAAAACACTAAGAGGACCTCGCGGTGGTATGATTTTATGTAAAGAAGAGCACGCAGCAAAAATTGATAAAGCTATTTTCCCAGGAATTCAAGGAGGGCCACTTCAGCACGTGATAGCAGGAAAAGCAGTAAGTTTTCTAGAAGCACTTCAACCAGAATTCAAAGCTTACCAAGAGCAAGTCCTTAAAAATGCTAAAACATTAGCAGCAAGTCTTAAAAATAAAGACTTCAACATTGTATCCGGCGGAACTGATAACCACTTACTCATGATCGACCTTAGGAATATGGATATGACCGGAAAAGAAGCAGAGCGCTTACTAGGAGAAGTAGGTGTAACCTGCAATAAAAATACAGTTCCATTTGAAACAGCTAGTCCATTTATAACCAGCGGCATCCGTCTTGGGACACCAGCTGTAACAACACGTGGCATGGTTGAAGAAGACATGGAAGAAATTGCAGAAATCATTTATATGACACTTACAAACTTTGAAACAAATAAAGAAGCAGCAGTTGCAAGAGTAACACAATTAGTTGAAAAATACCCATTATACTAAGTCGTAGGGGGACGGTTCACAAGTATTGATAAAGACCTGAAGGGACGGTTCACAAGTTTCACTAGATATCGAATAACTAGTAAAACTTGTGAACCGTCCCTTGTTTTTCTTGCTTTTAGGAAACTATGAAAACTAGTGAACCGTCCCCCTAGTTCCCCTAGTTTTGTTGCAAATGCTTAATATTACAATAAGACGGAATGCCATCTTTAAATGCCATATGAATTTCGCCTTCAATAAGTGGTCTTGCGTAATCAATAAAATCTTGGGTAACATCGGATTGATTAGAAGTAATCCACTCTGTTGGTACCTTTTTCTCTGCATTTGCAATGCCATCAACATCGGATGTAATAATTTCTACCTTATATGGATTATCACTTACCCGTTTGTAGCATACCATTTTACCTGTAATGCCATTAGCCGCAGCATCTACAGCAGCAGCTCCAATCATAAGTGATTCTTTAATATCAGTAGCAGAGCAAATATGAGCTGCGCTTCGTTGCAGAACATTTAGGATTACTGAGCGAACTTTACATCCAATATCTTCTTTGACCCAGTCTTCTAAAACAGTGGCTGCTCCAGATAGCATTTTGTGCCCAAAACTATCGACTGCTGTGCCACTTGCTGATAGATAATCCCCATCTTCGCCTTTAACACCTTCAGATACAGCAATAATTACATTTTGGCGTTGACCCTGAAGTTTTTTAACATCTTCAATAAAGGTGCTACGGGATAAAGATACTTCAGGTAAATAAATTAAGTCAGGACTAGTGTTATAGCTATTACGAGCTAAAGCTGCTGCTGCTGTTAACCAACCAGCGTTACGTCCCATAATCTCAACAATGGTTACAGAAGGCATGTCATAGATATAAGTATCGTGAGCAATTTCAAGGAGTGAAGTTGCAACATACTTTGCAGCACTTCCATATCCAGGTGTGTGATCAGTAATTGGCAAGTCATTATCAATTGTTTTTGGGATACCAATCACTTGCACGCGGTAGTTATGCTCCTTGGCAAAAATAGAAAGCTTAAGAACCGTATCCATTGAATCATTCCCACCAATATAAAAGAAAGTCTTAATATTAAGTTCCTTAAGAATCTCAAAAATTTGGGTGTAAGTATCAGGACTATCACTAACAGAAGGTAGCTTGTAGCGACAAGAACCCAAGTACATAGCAGGTGTTGTCTGCAGTCTCGTTCTTTCTTCTTCAGATTCAAAAATCTCTGATAGATTAATAACTTTTTTTTGTAAAAGACCTTCAATGCCGTTTACCATGCCATAAACTGTATTATATGCATCAGTTTCAATGACACGATTAAGTACACCACAAAGACTTGCATTAATAGCAACCGTAGGGCCACCAGATTGTCCAACTAAACAATTTCCAACTATATTTTGCATTTAATTCCTCCAGATAAAAATATTTAATATATATATAGCAATATCATACTATATAATACAAAAAAATTATAGCCTTAATGGTAAAATGAGCAAGTTTGGGGACGGTTCATAAAAATATATAGCAATTGACTATAATAGTTGGTGAACCGTCCCCAAAAATATCCCAAAAAGGTCCCCAAAAACAGTTTGGTAAAAAAATCTATGCCCAGGAAATGATTGTACAAAAAAAGAAATTTAAGATACAATGTTTTTATAGTCATTTTAATTACTTATAATATAAAACAGGAGGATTCACGTGGGAACATCATTTTATTCAAACTTGAATGCAAAACAAAAATACATTATTAACTGCTGCTTTTTTGTTTTTGCAGTAAACGGTGTATATGGCATGATTTTAGGGTCTTTATTGCCTTTAATTAGTGATCAATATGGCCTTAATAACACAGTAAGTGGGGCGCTTTTATCGGCTCACCAAGTAGGGAACTTAGTGGCAGGATTTGTAGCAGGTGTATTGCCCCTATATTTAGGTAGAAAAAAATCAGTTATGTTTTTATCTACCTTTGTGGTTGTTGGATTTGGAATCATGATTATGACAGGTAACCCAGTGTTATTGATTTTAGGATTTTTATTTACAGGCCTTAGTAGGGGCAGTATTTCAAACTTTAACAATGCCATGGTTAACGAGGTATCTAACAGTAGCCCAGCAGCTCTAAATATTTTACACAGCATATTTGCTATTGGAGCCATTTTGGCACCATTCTTAGTTATTGGAGCGACAAAAATAGGCGGAGCAAGCGGATGGAAAATAGCTGCCGGTGTTATTATGGTCCTTGTGACGATTTCTATTTTATTGTTTTCTAGAATGGAAATAGATGATGATGCCGATATAAAAGCAGAAGGTAAGGTTAAAATATCGTATGGCTTCTTGCAAAATAAGTACTTTTGGATTAGTGCAGGGATTTTATTTTTCTATCTATGTGCAGAAGCAACTATTAATGGATGGATTGTTAAATATTTTGTCGATGAAAATATCATGTCCATAGAATATGCCCAAGTACTGGCTTCATTATTATGGCTAGTTATATTGGCGGGTCGTTTAACAGTTGCATTTATTGGGGATAAGGTCTCAAAAGAAAAAATATTAATCATCCTGAGTATAGGAACAGCGGCTTTCTACCTATTACTACTATCAACAAGAAGTCTACCTATGATTACTTTTTCAATTATGGGTCTAGGATTTTTTATGGCAGGAATTTATCCTACAACCATCTCAAATACAGGAAAGTTTATTAAAGAATACCCTATGTCAATGGGGATACTTTTAGTTCTTGGTGGGGTTGGAGCAATAATTATGCCAATTGTAACAGGTGCATTAGCAGAGGCTTTTGGAATTTACGCAGGTATGAGTGCAATCATCGTTGCAATCGTGCTTATGATCCTATGTGCTTTTTTAAATATCATCATAAAGCCTAAACAAGCATAAAATAAAAAATTAAGGGCCATGGCTTGACAAAGCAATCAACTATAGTACAATATAATATATGTAAATAATTATCAGCAATGACGATGTTAGTAAGGTATGTAAACCTTTAGAGAGAAAGTGCCTGGGCTGTAAGCACTTTTAGGATTTTACATAATCCCCAATTTCCCATCTGAGCTATACTCTTGAACCTTTCACTTAAGAAAGAACTAGAGAGTATCGGTCGCCCGTTATAGCAACTCGAGTGTTTATGCTTTAGGCATAAAAACAAGGGTGGTACCGCGAAACTTTGAGCTTCGTCCCTGACTAGGGGCGGAGTTTTTTTTTTCAAAGAATGGGGACAGTCCCCAGGATGGTCCAAACAATCGAAAGGAGAAATCAATGAAAGATAAGTTAGCACTAATTAAAGAACAAGCAATACAAGCTTTAGAATCAGAAACACTGTTAAAAGGACTTGAAGACCTTAGGGTAAAATATTTAGGAAAAAAAGGAGAACTCACTGCAGTACTTCGAGGAATGGGTGGGGTATCAGCGGAGGAACGACCAATTATTGGGCAATTAGCCAATGAGATTAGGGAAAATATCGAGACCCTTATTGAAACAAAGAAAGCCGATTTTGAGGCCCTTGAGCAAGAAAAACGCTTAGCTAAAGAAATCATAGACGTAACAATGCCAGGCAAAAAAGCTGAGATGGGCTATATGCACCCAATCCAAACAACACTTGAAGAAATACAAAATATATTTTTAGGAATGGGATATGAGATTGTAGATGGAAGAGAGGTAGAAACAGGCTACTATAACTTTGATGCTTTAAACCTAGGGCCAGACCATCCGGCAAGGGACGAGCAAGATACCTTTTATTTTACAAAAAATATGATGCTCCGTACATCTACATCTCCAGTGCAGGTTCATACAATGGAAGATCGTAAAACACCTCCTATTCGTATTATTGCGCCAGGTAGAGTATATCGTAGCGACGAAGTAGACGCTACACACTCACCAGTATTCCATCAGATTGAAGGACTCGTAATTGATAAAGATATTACCTTTGGCGATCTAAAAGGAGCCTTAGCTGAGTTTGCAAAATCATTATTTGGTGATAAAGCACAGGTTAAATTTAGACCACATTATTTCCCCTTCACAGAGCCAAGTGCAGAAGTTGACGTATCTTGCGTTATGTGTGAAGGAAAAGGATGTAGTGTTTGTAAAGGTACAGGATGGATAGAAGTATTAGGATGCGGAATGGTACACCCTAAAGTTCTTGAAATGGCAGGAATTGATCCAA
>CAYRAL010000077.1:0-2630 GCA_964422235.1 uncultured Candidatus Epulonipiscium sp.
ACTGCATCTCATGAACCATTCCAAGTTTTGTATTGTTAAATAATATGATGATTGGCTTAAGTCCTTCTTGCACCATTGTCGCTAATTCACTAAAGCTCATTTGGAAACCACCATCTCCCATAACAGCTACGACTGTGCGGCCCTTATCTGCCATACAAACACCTATAGCAGCAGGAAGGGCATAGCCCATGGTCCCAAGTCCGCCTGATGTTAAGAACTGCCTGGTCCCTTTCATTTCTATATGTCTTCCGGCCCACATTTGATTTTGACCAACATCACCTACTATTATAGCATCATCTGGCAGTAATTTTGATAGTTCTTGTATCATTAATTTTGGATTAATGGCATTTTCATATATATGTTGTTCCTCTACCTCTGTATGTGCGTTTTTCATACCTTGAATCCAGTCTTCTGTATCTAATTGACTAGCAATTTCTATCATTTGTTTTAAGATATTTTTGGCATCTCCTACAAGGGGGATGCTTGCATGGGTATTTTTCCCTATTTCAGCTGGGTCTACATCTATATGGATAATTTCAACCTCTTCACTAAAAGCATTAGCTGGTAGAATACTTCTATCTGAAACCCTTGCGCCAATAAATACAACTGTATCTGCTTGATTGATTGCGTCGTTTGCTAAAGGAAATCCATGGCTACCGATCATTCCAAAATTGTATGGGTGCTTTGTAGGAACGATCCCTATTCCCATTAAAGTATGAACCACTGGAATATTTGTTTTTTCAATAAATTCTATGAGTTCTTTTTCAGCTTTTGCAATTTTTATACCGCCACCGATACAAATTAATGGCTGTTTGCTTTTTTCTAGTGATTTAATAGCTCTTTTGACTTGACCCACATGACCTTCTTTGGTTGGTTTATATCCCCTAATATCTATTTCGTTATAGGTGTAATCAATTTGTTCTTCAAAAACATCTGCTGGGATATCAATTAAAACAGGTCCTGGTCTTCCTGTTTTTGCAAGGTGAAAAGCTTCTTTTATGATTTTTGGTATTTGGCTAGCGTCCTTTACCAGATAACTGTGTTTAATAAAAGGCTCTGTTGCCCCTGTAATGTCCACTTCTTGAAACACGTCTTTACCGATTAGGTGGGATTTTACTTGCCCTGTAATAACGACTAAAGGAATAGAATCCATGTATGCAGTAGCAATTCCTGTTATTATGTTGGTTGCACCTGGACCTGAAGTTACGACACAGACACCGACCTCACCCTTAACTCTGGCATATCCGTTTGCACTATGGCCAGCTGCTTGCTCTTGGCGTACTAGTACATGATGAATACCTGACGTTCTTAATGCTTCATATAATGGCATAATAGCTGCACCTGGATATCCAAATACAGTTGTTACATTTTCTTCTTTAAATCCGCGAACAATCGCATCTGCTACTCTCATTACATAGACCTCCTTTTTCTATATTTATCTATTAACTTATCTGTTTTCCGACATCTTTTTTGCTTTTTGGTATGCAAAAAATCCCCATCCCTGCAATTGGGACGAGGACAAAAGGCCACGCGTTACCACCCATATTGGCTATTTTTGATAAAAACAGCCCACTTAGTAGGTTCCACTTGAATGTGCTTCAAATAAACCCCTGTCTGTAACGGGACACCCCGGATAACGCTTACTGATTTCGGCGTCTCTGCTCAGGAGAGAGTAACACTTTGCTGCGAGATCGATTCACACCACCATCGACTCTCTAAACTCGCTTTTGCAAATTGTATGGCTCCATCATTGCATTTGTCAGAAAATTAAACTTGGACCTATTATAGCAATTGTTTTTTATAAAGTCAATCGTTTTTTGTAAAATCTTGAAACATATTTTTGTTTCATCTAAACTTTAAAGTTATTACATTATATTCTGTTTTTAATTTATTTTTGTTTTAATTGTTCTATAAATTTTATACTCTCAGCAGCTATGGTATCTGGTATTTCATCATGCATATAATGACCAGCTTCCACATACCTATATTGTCCATTTTCTAGTTGTTTAGAGTAGTCTGTAAGCATTTCAGACCAATTTTCACTCCCTAGTTGTTTGCCACTTGAAATAAAAAATAACATTGGAATCGTTTTAGGAATGCTGCCTTTTTCTACAATTGCTTCATTGTTTTTTGCTTGCTCCACTTCCTCTTTCATATTTTTAGTAAGTGTTTTCTCATAGATTAGTCCTTTATATATCTGTTTTTCTTCTTTGGTTAAATTGCCATATTTAACCGCCGCAGAACTTTCGTAAACACCTGGTAAAAATCTGAGTACGCCTGTTCGTGCTGCAAAGTATTGAATATTGAAACTTAGGTTAGATGGCATCTTAATTTCGTCATATACAGGTGGCACCGTAGGGTCTAATCCAATAATAGCCTTTACTTCTTCTGGGTAATTTTGCGCCCAATATAAGGCTTCTAAACCCGACATAGAGTGTGGTACTAAAATATAAGGTCCACTTTCTCCAGCCAAGGATAAGGCTGTACGACTTTCATTTAGTATGGTATTAATGTCTCTAGGAACATCAGCCACTTCACTATATCCATAACCTGCTTTTTCTATAACTGCAATTCTGTAGTGATCTGTTAACTGTGAGTACAATGTCTTAAAGTCCAAAACGGGCGAACAC
>CAYRAL010000077.1:2640-6039 GCA_964422235.1 uncultured Candidatus Epulonipiscium sp.
TGCCAAAAATACTAGTAGTTCATCCCCTTTTCCTTCTAAATGCACATTCATCTTATGACCATTCACCAGAACAAGCTTACTTGGTATTTTCATCTCTCTCTCTCTATGTAGCTGTATTTTATGATTAATTGTGCTAGCTGTTAAAAAAATCATTATTATGATTATTATTTTTAGACCAATCTGACCTATTTTTTTCATTATTTGCAATCTCCTCACTTACCTTGCAGTATTTTCCATAATCATCTTTTAGATTTTAAAAACAGATGTTTTAATAAATAGTTACATCTACTTCTACCATGTTTTCTACATTTTCCGTTCCTCTTCCATCTCTCTTTTTCTGAATTAATTCCTGTTTTATACAAAACTTAGAATAGCATTTTGGTTCTTTCTATTTCTAAACTTTACAAAATCATGTTTATCCAATATATTCATATAAATATTATTATTATATACATGTGAAACCGTTTGTCCTACTGGAGAAAGATATGCATGTCCTGGATAAATGTAGTCTTCTTCCAAAATAATTTTCCTTAAAAAATTAAGGCTTTCAAACATTTCTACAGCATCACCGCCCTCAGTATCACATATGCCACAGCCTTCTATAAAAAGCTGCTGCGCAAATAAGCATATTCTTGAGGTGCAAAAAATCGTCTAGCTATGTCTAAATCTATATCCTCTATCTTTTCGATATCGCTACCAATTTCATCTTGATCCCAAGCACATATTACCCATTCTCCTGAATGAGATATATTAAACTGCCAACTACTTTGCTTATGTATATAAGGTTTCCCATATGAATTATAGTCTACTTTAAAGCTGTCATTGCTTAGACCATATTTAGAAAATATAATATACTGAAGCAATAAACTTGCATATAAACTTCTTTTTGCATCTTCTTTGAATTTATACTTTTCTATTTTATTTCTCCGCTCATCTGTTACTTTCTCAAGAAGATCTTGGTATTTTTCTTCTGTTAAGCCATCGCTTATATTAATTAAATAAATTTCAGCCATCTTATATCCTCATATTTTCATCGCAAAGCTCGTGGATTACCTTTTTGGCGTCATATACTTTCTTTCTGCTTTTTGGAATCAGGTGGTTAATCTGTGAATTTATCTTTTCATTGTATTTATATTTTCTATGTATGTTATTATTCTCTTGTGCCCATGCAGGAAGCATTGCTATTAATTTTCGAACTTCTTTATAACATGTTTCTTCACTACAGCATCTAAAATGAGAAACCCCTGAGTATACAAGGTGCATACCAGCCCCCTTGTCTTTATAATGTGCCAATTTAAATTAATCTCTGAATTCAATCATATTTCCTACTATATCATAATTCTACCTATTTTGATACAATTCCCTAAGGAAATATACTATTCAACTAATCCTTTTTAAAAAATCTTATTTCATAGTCGTTTTTTCCGAAACAGGTCTCATAAATCCTGAAAAACCTGCTCTTTATGATACAATTCAGCACAAAAAAAGCCATGCTAATCATTAGCATGACTTTTTTGTCTTTTATGTTTTATTATTCTGCTGGATTTGGAGAATCTGTCGGACATACATCTGCACAAGCGCCACAATCGATACATTCGTCTGCATCAATTACATATATGCTATCACCTTCAGAAATACAGCTCGTTGGACACTCTGGCTCACAGGCTCCACAACTGATACAATCATCATTTATAAAATACGCCATCTCTAAACACCTCCGTAAATGGGACTGTCAAGATTGTTAACAATCCTTATTATATGTACTGGTTGTACTACATTTATAATACTACTTGTATGGGGGATATGTCAAGACCTAGGGGCGGGGACGGTTAACAATAATATGAATATGGATTATTGTTAACCGTCCCCACGGGTTAGATTTTTGAGTTCTAGATAGGGTTTGGTGTTTTTGTTGAGGACAATGTCGGCTTTGGCTTTTTCATTGGTTTGAGGCTGGATGATATCAGCCTTGCTTATTTGACCGTCTTTGAGGATTTGGGTGATCATGGTTTTGGTTATTTGGGGGATATTGTATTTCTCTAGTTGGTTTTTCCAAATGGTGAATTTGCAGTTTTGACGCCACTGGCTACAGTAAAAGGCCTTGGTGTTTTCTAGGATGTCCCCTTTTTGGCATAGGGGACATTTTCCGAAGGATTTAGTAACACCAGAACCACCCTTGCCTTTGTATCTTGGCTTGTCTTGTTCAAACTGGATGTCTTTACGGGTCGTTTTGGCTGCATTGATTAGATAAACCACGTATCTTTGGATGCTAGCCATAAATCTTTCTGGATCCATGCTTCCTTTTGCAATAGAGGTAAGTCCTTTTTCCCATTTTCCTGTCATTTCGGGAGATTGGATTTCTGGTGGTAGGACTTCTATAAGTTTCATTCCTTTTTCTGTGGGGATTACTTGTTTTCCTTTTCGCTCTATATAGCCTACTTGGAGGAGTCTTTCTATAATAGCAGCCCTTGTTGCTGGGGTTCCTAGGCCTCCATCTTTCATTTGTTCTTTGAGCTCTTCGTCATCTACAAATCGACCGGCGTTTTCCATTGCAGATAATAAGGTTCCCTCTGTGTATGCACGGGGTGGGCTTGTCTTTTTGGCTAGGACCTGGGTTTCCTTAACTTCTACAGGGTCTCCCTTTTTTATATGGGGAAGTGTTTGCTCTTCTTCATTTTGCCCCTTCTTTTTACCTGTATTGCTTGAGGTATTATTGGAAACATAAAACTGCATCCACCCTAGGCTGTCAATGACTTTACCTTTTGCTATTAGATCTTCCTCCTCCACTGTTGCAATAACTGTGGTTTGAGTATAGACATAATGAGGGTAAAAAACCGCAATAAATCTTTTAAGGATTAAGTTAAATACCTTTTGTTCATCTCCTCCTAGGCCCTTAACATTGGTAAAACGGTCTGTTGGGATAATAGCATGGTGATCCGTTACTTTTGCACCGTTTATAATCCGTTTTGTAATTGGAAGTTTTGCTTTATCTAATATAGGCTGGATTAGTCTTTCATAATCTCCAGTGCAGTATACTTTTAGTGTTTTACTTAGAACCCCTATCATATCCTCACTTAAGTAGCGGCTATCCGTTCTAGGATAGGTTATGGCTTTATGTCTCTCATATAAAGCCTGTGCAATTGTTAGGGTTTTTTTAGCTGGAAATCCGTAAAACTTATTGGCATCCCTTTGAAGCTCTGTTAAATCATATAATAAGGGTGGTGCCTCCTTTTTTTGTTTGCTTTCTATATCTGTTATGAGTCCTGTTTTGCCTGTAATCTTTTCGGCGATTTCATCAGCTTGTTCTTTTTTACTTATTTTGCTTTGCTTGTTTTTTAAATCGATCCATTTTGCTTCAAAATTAGTTAAAGTAGCCATTACTTCAAAGTACTCATCTGG
>CAYRAL010000078.1:0-5929 GCA_964422235.1 uncultured Candidatus Epulonipiscium sp.
GGAACTGGGACTGGAACGGGTAAAATAAGTTAAAAATCTATCGAAATTAGTCGGATAGAACGGAAATGAACGGTAAAATAACATCTAATTTAAAAGCTTTAGCATATATCTGATGATATGTAATGAAGAGTGGGAGTAAGGTGAAATGCTTGTAATGTAAGGTTTATAAGGGTTTTGATTTAAAAGGTAATAAAAATGGTGGTTATGATATTTAGCATGTTTTGTGCTATCTCGTAACTACCATTTTTCTATTAAGGAGCAGATTTGGTATATACAATAAAAATAATGTAAAGTATACTTGACGTCATATAAAAACAATAGTATACTAAACATGTAAAGCTTGCTTTCTGTAAGTTTATGAAAGGAGTGAGTCGATTTTTGAAAAACAGATTAGAAGAAATACGAAAGAAAATGGGAATTAAGCAAGAGGAGCTGGCCTTAGCCCTAGAAGTATCTAGACAAACAATTAGCTCCTTGGAAAATGGAAGATATAATCCATCAATTATTTTAGCCTTTAAAATTGCTAGATATTTTAACATGTCAATAGAAGATATTTTTATTTATGAGGAGGAAAATAAGAATGTTATGTAAATCAGTGAAAAGTAATAAATATTGGGGGACTATGGCTGTAGTGGGAATAATCACATTAGTATTTGGAACAATAGCTTATGGAAGCATATCTGATGATACCCATAATATAGCTATGCTTAAGGGGATGTTTTTTGGCTTAGGTGCTGCCTTTACAGTAATCGGTTTATTTAAACTAATTCAAAATAAAGTAACACCCGCAGAAAAATTAAAGGTAAAAGCAATAGAGTTACAAGATGAAAGGAATGTTCAAGTCCTAAGAAATTCTTATTCTATTGCTAATGTTGTAGCAACAATTCTCTTTGCTATTATGGCTTTTCTCTTTGTGGCACTGAATTATATAGTTCCTGCATTTATTTCCTTGGGTGCCATGTATATTCAATTACTAATATTCTTTATAGCTCACAAGTATTATAACAGTAAGATGTAGTAAGGGGTTGAAATTATGGATAGTTTACGTTTGACAATCAATAGAGCTTTTAAAGGTGCAGCCAAATCATTTTATAGATTTCCAGGAGCTATTATAAGTGCAATTGTAATAAGCATTGTTGCAATCCTAAGGATAACAATGGAATGGGATCTACAAAAGCAATATAATCTTTTATTTGATAGCATTCAAGTAGCTTTTCTCTTAGGTGCTGTGTTTTCCATGGCCCTTGTATCTTACCAAGAAATAAAGGCTAATAAGAAAAAAACATTTTTTATCATAGCCAATCTATTGGGTATTCTGCTAGCGGGTATAAGTTTTTTACTTTTATATTTTTATGGTGGGAGAGTTTCAGAAGATAAAACAGCCTATCTATCAAGTATTGCCTTGGCAAGAATCACTGTGGCTATATTTGTAAGTGCAGTAGCTTTTGTATATATCATGTCAAAAGCCAAATCGGTCAATAGTTTTAGCGATTCGTTTTTTATTATCCACAAGGCTTTTATCGTTTCAGCTATTTACGCATTAGTAATAATGCTTGGGGTCTCTGGCGTACTAGGGGCTTTTGAGGCCTTGGTATATAACAATATGGGTTATAGGGTTTATCAATATCTAGGTGTAGGGGTAGGATTTTTGGCCTACACTATGTTTTTAGGATATTTCCCGAGTTTGAGAGAGAGAGAAGATGAAGAAGAGATTAAAAAGCTAAAGGAACAAGCAAGGTTTATTGTCGTATTATTTGACTATATTCTTGTGCCAATTATGATGGCTTTAACGGTGGTTCTTCTCATATGGTCTGTGAGAGTGATTTCAAATGGCGTAGAGGTGTCTTTTAATGCATTATCAGCTATAGCATCAAGTTATGTAATCATAGGAATATGGTTACATATAATGGTATCCAAACATCAAACTAAGATAACAGAATTCTACAAAAGGGCATATCCTCTTGCAGGAATATTAATTTTAGTATTTGAAGCATGGGCACTTTTTGTACAGCTAAGTAAATTTGCTTTAAAGACAGCAGAATATTCTTTTCTTATGATCTGGATTTTTGCGCTTATCTCAGTATTGTTGTTAGTTTTCTTCAAAGACCGTGCATATAGGAGTATTGCAATGACAGCAGTTGTAATTGCGATCATTTGGGTATTACCAATCATTGGTTATCAAGATATTACCTTTAATTCTCAGGTAAAGAGATTAGAAAAAATACTAATAAATCAAGAACTTCTAATAAATAATCATATAATTACTAAAGATGGAGAGATTGAATATGTAACAAGGGGTGAGATTACTGATGCAGTAGATTTCATTTCATATTCCGAGAAATTAAATACGCCAAGTTGGTTTAAGAAGGATTTAAATGATGCAGAGGTTTTTAAAGATACTTTTGGCTTTGAAAAGACTTATGGCATATATCCAGATCAATCAGATTACAGTTCAACTAATTTTAGGCTTAAGGTAGATATGATTGATATCAGTGATTATTCCTTGAGTTTGAGTATGAATTTATATGGGAATGCAGATTATTTCAAGGAATTTTCAGGGGAGAATGGCAACTATGAAATTATGGTGTCGAACGACTCTGAAGGAATTCCTAAAATGACAGTAAAATTTGAGGATCGTATCATTATTGAGGAAGATATGAGTGTGTATCTATCAAATCTAATCAGCAAATATCCGGCAGAAGAGGATAGAGAGATTAACCTTCCTATTGAAGATATGAGTGTGATTCTAGAAGGTGGAGATCTATCAATACTAGTGGTATTTAACAATGTTAACGCCTATTTTAATAAGATACAAAACAAAAGAGATTATTATGTGGAGTTCCATGGCGTCTATGTAAGATATCAATAAAAATCATAAACACATAAATATCCCCGGGATTCTAAAAAATCAGGAATCCAGGGGATGTTTTGGCTTTAAGGGGCTGTTTTTTAATTATTCGATCCGAGTCCATGATATAATAAGAATGTATGGATGAGCTTTAATGGGGGGTTGCTTTGACCATAGGAAGTAAAATAGAATGTTTAATTTTTAATCGGATAGAGGTGAAAAATTTGAAATGGGGAGATAAAAGATATAGATCATTTAGTTATGAGATGAAAGAAGTATTTGGGACCAAGATCATTAAGCTTTCCCTAGATGGCGGATTTACTTGTCCGAACAGAGATGGGACCATAGCTAGTAAAGGCTGTATATTCTGCGGAGAAGAAGGAGCAGGAGAATTTGCAGCCTCTAGAGAATTAGATATAAGGAGCCAGATAGAAAGTCAAAAAGAAATGATGGCTAAAAAGTGGATCAGTGGGAAATATATTGCTTATTTCCAAAACTTCACCAATACCTACTCAACATATGAAGATTTAAAACACAAGTACAACTTAGCCATATCTGGGGAGGGTGTGGTAGGCCTTGCTATAGCCACGAGACCAGATTGTTTATCAGAAGAAGTCCTTGATTTGCTTGAGGAAATGAATAAAAGGACTTTTCTTTGGATAGAACTAGGCCTTCAAAGCATACATGATAGAACAGCTAAGTTGATTAGAAGAGGCTATCCACTTGAGTGTTATGATGAGGCAATTAAACAGCTAAGTCGAAGAAATATAAAAGTAGTGACTCATTTAATATATGGGCTTCCAGGTGAGTCAAGAGAAGATATTTTATCATCAGTAAAATATGTAGCCAATACAAATACTTGGGGGGTAAAACTTCATTCTTTGTATATACAAAAAGACACGGATATCCATGAGTATTATAAAAAAACCCCTTTTAAAATACCGACTCGGGAAGAATATGTATCTTTAATTGTGGATAGCATAGAACATTTGCCAGAGGATATGGTTATTCATCGCTTAACTGGAGATGGAAAAAGATCACTAATGGTGGAGCCTTTATGGAGTTTAGAAAAACGAAAAGTATTGGCGGGAATAGATCAAGAGTTGAAACGAAGGAATAGTTATCAAGGTATATTTAAGGAGAAAGCCTTTAAGACAATATAAAAGTGAGGGGTTTTAATGCGATATATAGAAAAAACACTAAAGATAGAAAATGTCATAAAGCCAGTACAACTATGTGGCTATATCCCAGATAATTTTGAGGAAATTGACATAGAGCGTAAGCGGCCTGCTGTTTTAATTCTTCCAGGAGGGGCTTACGCCATGGTCTCAGAAAGAGAAAGAGAGCCCGTTGCACTTAAATTTTTAGCAGAAGGTATATGTGCCTTTACGCTAAAATATAGTGTAGGGCCTAGCAAGGTATTTCCACAAGCACTCTGTGAGGCAGCTCTTGCAATGGATTATATTCGAAAACATGCCAAAGAGTATAATATTGATGAGCACAATATTTCCGTTTGTGGGTTTTCAGCAGGCGGACATCTAGCAGCTACCTTAGGTGCCTTTTGGGATAAGGACTTTGTGAAAAATATCATCGGAGAAGATAGAGATACTCGCCCGGATAAAGTTATTTTATCTTACCCAGTGATTAGTTCAGGCCAATATGCTCACAAAGGTTCTTTTGAAAACCTACTTGGGGATAAAAAAGATGATCCGAAAAGCCGGGAATTAGTTTCAATGGAGGAGCAAGTTACAAAAGGATTTCCACCAGTTTTTATATGGCATACCTTTACAGACAGTTCAGTACATGTCAACAATAGTATATTATTTGCAAAGGCACTGGCAGAAAACAATGTATTAACAGAAATGCATATTTACCCTGAAGGTACACATGGATTATCTCTAGGGAATCATTTAGTGGTGGGGAATAAAGATTATGGTTATAGGCATGAAAGTAGTGAATGGATTAATAAGGCAATTGATTTTGTATATAGGGACAGTCCTCACTTTAGTGGAGTGAGGTAAAAAAGATGGCTTGATGCTCTTAATGATAAAGAGCATCTAAGCCATTAATGGGTTAATCTAATAAAAGGTCAAAGCCTTGGTCTCTTATTACATTTAACATCCTAGCCCTTTTAGGATTAGGATTTGTAAATGCCCTTAAAACTTGGCTACTAAAGGAGTCTAAAGGCCTATCTGGCACCCTAAGATCGAAGTAAGTTGCAAATTCCTTATCATAATCCTCTATGGCATCTAGGTAACAATCTTGCATATCATATTTGTTTTCAAAAACCTTAAGAGATAAATCCATCCTAGGTTTTAGGGTTGGTTTTTCAGCTGGATAGCCAAAGGCTGTCCCAAGAATGGGGAAGGTGTATTGAGGGAGTTCTAGTATTTCTATTATTTTAGCAGCATCATTTAAGATACTTCCTAAATAAACAGCTCCCATACCTAGGGATTCAATGGCTACCTGCATGTTTTGTGCTACAATACAACCATCCGTAAATCCTTGGAAAAACTCATTCATATCTCTTTTTTTATCTGAACCTTCGCCTTGTTCTTCTGAAATCTTTGCATTTCGATAAACATCTACAATAAAAATTAAAAGTTCAGGAGCCTCTTCTACATACGGTTGGTTGCACACCTTAGCAATAGCATGTCTTTTTTCCTCATCAGTTACTCTTATGATGCTGAAGGATTGCAAACCGTTACTTGAGGCTGTACGATTGGCTACTTCAAAGAGAGTATTTAAAGTATCTTGAGTAACAGGCCTATCCTCAAAATTTCTAATGGTGGTATGTTTTAGTTGAGTTTCTATTGTATTATTCATATTAATCATCCTTTCTGAGGTTTTGGGGACAGTCCCCACTTCATTGTGTTAAAGTGGGATTGTCCTTATTTAGTGCCATTGGGGGTTGTCCCCAGGCTTGAATACATAAGATAGTAAATAGCCAATGATAAGGCCGCCAAGATGAGCTGTAACGCTTATTTTAGGTACTGCTACGGTTATTAGTAAGTTGATGCCAACAAGCTGTAAGATACTTTTGCGCCCCTGGGGGGTTATTATATGGGGGCGGCGGTGAAT
>CAYRAL010000079.1:0-5861 GCA_964422235.1 uncultured Candidatus Epulonipiscium sp.
GTCTCCTTTAGGGATATTTATATCTCTAGTTATTGTATGTGGGAGATATTAAAATAGTGAGTTATAAAATAGGATCATGGCACCTGCAGTGGTTCTTTTAGCTAAAGGCAGGGTACACTTGGTGATTTTATAGTAACGGTCTTCATCCTCTTCAATGGGCTTAAAATGTTTAAAAATCTTCATTGCCACCCGGGCATTAAACCAAATATAATCTTCTATAGAAGAAATTAGGTAAGCCCCTGTATCTACCTTGAAATCTTTGCTATACTGGTAAGTACGTTTAACAAAGGTTTCGTATTGACGGTGGTTGTCCAACAGTCTAATATTGGCATGCTGGGGAACAGTCATATCTTGGATAATGTGTAAGGCTGCACCGAAATAAAACAAAGAATCATTAAACTCCTCTTTATGCCACAAATCAATTGCTTTACTATGGTATTCTGTTCCCAGTACCATTGCATTACTTCTTCCATACATACCTTTATTCTTATAAGGATTATAAAAATGATTAGAGCTTTTAAAGTCTTGATCTGCCCAAACAGCCCCCCGGTTAATATCTGAAATATAATGATCAAAAAAACTAAATTCACTTAAATAACCATCATTTTGAAGAATCCCTAATGTTTCAATATTAATAGATTGATGGACCTTACATTGGGTACTTATAATTTGTTTTTTGAAGGGGTTTAAAATAATAAAAACAGTTTTTAGTATATAGTTATAGGTTTTTTCTAAAGTAGAGATAAAATCACCTTCTATTATGTTATATTTAAGATATAATGATAGTGTTTGGAAGTTTAAGAATAATACACATGGAAAATTTGCCACATGATCAAAGGAGTTATTTAAACAATGGACTATAAAATAATAATTAAAGACGACATAAGATATATAACAATCCCGAGACTAACCCAGCTAGGTTTAAATCATTGTTTTACAACAAGGGATATGGATATGGGCATTAGAACTAATCCTTCTATATCAGATATTAAAAACAACTTAAGATTAATCAATGAAGTTTTAAATATAAGCCCAAAGGTTTTATTTGGGGGTATTCAAACCCATTCTAAAAATATTATGAGTGTTTTGGATATAAACCAAGGGGGAGAGAATGAAGTGGGTAGATTTTTTTCCAATACTGATGGTTTTGTGACAAATATTGAGGATGCAGTTCTATTGACAACATATGCGGACTGCACGCCCATTATATTGTTTGATCCTGTTAAGAAGGTTCATGGCAATGTCCATTCAGGCTGGAAGGGAACCCTTCAAAAAATAGGGCAAGAAGCTGTAGATAAAATGGTTGAAGATTATAATTGCAACCCAGAGCATATTATCGCTATTATAGGCCCTAGTATTGGAAAAGATGATTTTGAAGTAGAATCAGATGTGATGGAGCAGTTCCGAAATGAATTTGACTTTCATGAGCAGATTATTAGGAAAAAAGATCATATAAAATATCTAATTGACATACAGCAAACTAACAAAAGAATTTTAATAGACAGTGGCATTAGAGAGGATAATATTACTGTTGTGGCGCTATCTACTAAGTCTAATCCTATGTTCCACTCATACAGGCGAGATGGCAGTGAATTTGGACTTATGGGGTGTATTACCTGCTTATAAAGTAATAAGAAATTAAATAAGCGAAAAAACAACTATGTATAACGATGGTAAAATAAAGTATCAGCTAATCATAAGAAGAAGGAGTACAAAATGGACAATAACTTTACCAATATAGGAATAAGTAAAGAGCTACAAAGGGTATTAAAGAAAAGTGGGATCTCTAAGCCAACTCCTATTCAGGAACTAACCATCCCCAAAATAATAGCAGGCAAAGATATCTCAGCTAAAGCCCAAACAGGAACAGGTAAGACTTTAGCCTTTATGCTACCCCTGTTTGAGAAAATTGATATCAATGAAGACTATACCCAAGCCCTTATCATAACCCCAACCCGCGAACTAGCCATTCAAATAACAGAAGAAGCAAGAAAGCTCACAAAATATAAGGACATAGGAATTCTGGCAGTCTATGGGGGGCAAGATGTAAAAAAACAAAAGAGAAAATTGAAGAATGGAGTAGCACTTATCATCGCGACTCCAGGACGATTATTAGATCATATTGAAAATGGGACCACAGACTTATCAAAAATAAAAACCCTAGTTATCGATGAGGCCGATGAAATTATTAATATGGGATTTTTTAAGGATGTAGAAGTTATTATTAAGCAAACGCCAAAAACACGGCAGACGCTTTTATTTTCTGCAACCATGCCAAATAAGCTAACCAAAATGGTTGAGGCTGTGATGAAAAAACCAGAAAGCCTAGTAGCTAAAGAAGATGATATCTTAGATGATCAAATAGAAGAGATTGTTATTAATACGACCCATAGGCAAAAACTCAATAATTTATGTCACTACTTAGATGAACACAATCCTTTTATGGCTATTATATTTTGTAGGACAAAGAGAAGGGTTAATGAGTTAACGACAAATCTGGTTCAAAGAGGCTATAATGTAGATGAGCTCCATGGAGATTTAAGTCAAGCAAAAAGAGAAAGGGCTATGAAAAGGTTTAGGGCCCTAGAAACCCAATACCTAGTGGCGACAGATGTAGCTGCAAGAGGCCTTGATATTGAAGGAATAACTCATGTGTTTAACTATGATGAGACGGAAGAAGATATTAAATATACCCATAGAATAGGAAGAACAGGTAGAGCCGGCGAAAAAGGAATTGCAGTCACATTTAGAGTTAAAGAATAAAAGCTTATTAAACCAGAAACATATAGAGTGAACCTTCAACTCTAAGTTTCTGGTTTTTTATTGACACAATATTGCTGAATCTGTTATACTTATAATATAACACGTATAACTTATATAATATGAAGGTGGTGAGGAAGTGTTAATAAAAATAGATTTTGAATCAGACAATCCAATTTATATGCAACTAAGAGAGCAGTTAATACAGGGCATAGCTAGAGGAGAGTTAGTGCCAGGGGATATGCTTCCATCTGTCCGGCAGCTAGCAGAAGATATAGGTATCAATCTCCACACAGTCAACAAAACATACAATATTTTAAAAGCAGAAGGCTACCTGACAGTAGATCGCCGCAAAGGGGCTGTAGTTAATGAGATTCCACATGGCTACGCAGAAGATAAACAGGATGAGCTAAGAAGAAGTTTGTCAGATATTTTAGCCCAAATGCATTGCAAAGGCATAAGAAAAGAGTTAGTTGATCAGTGGGTTTATGAAGATTTTAAAGATTTTACTCAAAAGGAGGGGAAGTAATATGGAGACAATGGTAAAGTTATTTGTCATGTTTTCTTTAGTTATTGGCTTAGGAACAGTGCCGTTTTTTAGCAAAAAGGATATCTACTTTGGGGTCCGTATACCCAATGTTGATTCTAATAAAATTAGGAAAATACGCATAAAGTTTATATTGCTCAATACTCTATTTGGACTAGTAGGGACCTATCTAATGCTTGTTATTAAGGATCCACTGCTAGGTGTACTAGGCGTTACTTTTGCTTATATAGGCCTTTCAGGGCTAATTTATCTATTAGCCTATAAAGAGGCAAAGTCTTTGAAAAAAGAAATTCAAGCACAAAGCAATCATACTAAAAAACGCCAAGTAACAGTCGTTGATATTAGTTTTACAAAGGAAAAAGGAAAACAGATGATGATATCTCCTTGGTACTTCCTGATTCCACTACTGATTATTTTGGTCGTTACGGTTATCTCTTTAGTCAATTATGATTTAATTCCTGACCCAATGCCTATGCACTATAATGCGGCAGGGGAAGTCGATGGCTGGGCTAATAAAACATACCTATCAGCTTTTATGCTACCCATAGTATCCCTAGCTATGACCGGAATGTTTTACTTTATTTATATTATTATTGGAAAAAGTAAACAGCAAACAAGTGCAAAAAGGCCACAAATCTCAAGTAAGCAAAATAGGAAGCATAGGAAAATATGGAGTGGATATAGCATAGCTAGTGCTAGCTTAATGAATCTACTGTTCGGCTATATGCAACTTATCATGTTTAGGGAGCCAGTCGCAAAAGCGGAAGAAATGATGTTTGTAACATTAGGTTTTACCTTGATTATGGTAGTAGCTACCTTAGCGATTGCTTTGTATACGGGTAATAGTGGAAGTAGGTTGAAAGTAGGAGATGAAGGCATAGAAGACTCTCTAGAAGAAGAGAGTGATGATGATCAGTACTGGAAATGGGGGGCGATTTATTATAATTCTAATGACCCATCTGTTTTTGTAGAAAAGAGAGTCGGTATTGGGTGGACCATCAATATGGGAACCATGCAGGGAAAATTATATATGGGAGGAACTCTGATTTTTACCATTGTCGTTCTTGTAATTGCTATCTTATCTAAATAAAAATCCAATAGCTCATAGAATGTCAAAACTAGAAAGATGTTAGGAGATTTGCGCAATAAAATAGTATTATATTGTATTTTTATGTGATATAATACTATTACATAGTATATAGTAAACTATTTTAAATTTGGTAACCTAGGATACCGAATTAGTTTCAGGTGTAGGGTAGTATATAAACATAAGATAAAAATGCAAACAAATGCCAACAACAAACAAATTAATATATAATTACAAGGAGGATTTAATATGAGCATGTTTTGTTATCAGTGCCAAGAAACAGCAAAAGGAACAGGATGTACAGTTAAGGGAGTATGTGGAAAGACAGATGTGGTATCTAACCTTCAAGACCTTTTAGTTTACACGATCAAGGGAATCGCAACTTTCCAACAAAAGGGATTAGCAGTAGGAATCAAATCTGATAGAGCTAACCATTTTATGATTGAAGGATTGTTCGTAACAATTACGAATGCAAACTTTGACGATGCAAAAATCATTAGCTACATAAAAGAGGGGCTTGAAGTACGAGAAGAACTTAAAAAAGCATTAGTAGATAAAGGTGTAGATTTAGGTGATTTACACGATGTAGCAACATTCTCAGTAGGGACAGACGAAGAAGTTATTGCTAAATCAGTTGCACCAGAAGTAGGAATTTTAGCGACAGAAAATGAAGATGTGCGCTCCCTTCGTGAATTAATTATTTATGGATTAAAAGGGATGGCAGCTTATGCTGAGCATGCACTTAATCTTAATCAAGAAAATGAAGAAATCTATAATTTTATCGCTAAAGCATTAGTTGCAACATTAGATGATACTTTAAGCGCTGATGATTTAGTAGCTCTTACACTTGAAACAGGTAAGTACGGTGTAGATACAATGGCTTTATTAGACGGTGCTAACACAAGCACATACGGAAATCCAGAACTTACAGAAGTTAATATTGGTGTTGGTACTAATCCAGCTATTTTAATTTCAGGTCATGATCTTAAAGACCTTGAAGAACTTTTAGAGCAAACAAAAGGAACTGGTGTAGATGTTTATACACACGGTGAAATGTTACCAGCTCACTACTACCCATTCTTTAAGAAATATGATAACTTTGTAGGAAACTATGGTAATGCATGGTGGAAACAAAAAGAAGAATTTGATGCATTTAACGGTGCAATCTTATTTACAACAAACTGTATTGTACCACCAAAGGCTAGCTATGCAGACAGAGTTTACACAACAGGTGCAAGTGGTTACCCAGGATTTGTACACATTCCTGATCGTGTAGGCACAGAAGCTAAAGACTTTAGCCAAGTAATTGAGCATGCTAAGAGACTTCCAGCACCAACTGAAATTGAAACAGGTAAAATCGTCGGTGGATTTGCACATGCACAAGTATTTGCTCTTGCAGATAAAGTAGTAGACGCAGTTAAAACTGGCGCAATCAAAAAGTTCTTTGTCATGGCTGGTTGTGACGGA
>CAYRAL010000080.1:0-5821 GCA_964422235.1 uncultured Candidatus Epulonipiscium sp.
GTTAAACTAAAAGATGGTACATCATCAGAAGGAAAACAAATATTAATAGACGGTGCAGCTGATGAATCTATTGTGGCATTAGAGGGGAAGACTCCAATAGAGTTTGCTAATACCCCAAGCATAGATGCTATGGCACCTTACAGCACCATTGGTATGGCTACGACAGTGCCAGAAGGATGCCTGCCAGGTAGTGATACAGCTAATCTATCCATAATGGGCTATGATCCTAGGGTATATAACTTTGGTAGAAGCCCTTTAGAAGCAATTAGCATAGGAATTGACTTAAAGGAATCTGATGTAACATTTAGGGTAAATGTGGTTACCCTTTCAGAAGATGAAGAAGCCTATGAAGATAAAAAGGTTTTAGATCATAGTGCTGATGAGATTAGCACTGAAGAAGCGGATATCCTTATTAGGGCAGTTGAAGAAGCTTATGGAGATAAAATCCGAAGATTTTATACAGGTGTTAGTTATAGACATATTCTTGTATGGGACCATGGAAGTATAGATGTAAAGCTTACGCCACCACATGATATACTGGGCAAAACAGTTGGAGAATTTAAGCCCAAGGGTATGAATTCAGACTATATATGGGATATAATGAAAAAGAGTTACGATTTGTTAAATAACCACCCTGTCAATTTAAAACGTAAAAAAAGAGGCCTAAATCCTGCAAACTCTATTTGGTTATGGGGGGAGGGTACCAAGCCAAATCTGCCTTCTTTTGAGGAAAAGTACAATGTAAAAGGTTCTGTTATCTCAGCAGTCGATTTAATTAAAGGTATAGCCATTGGAGTGGGCCTACAATCGATTGATGTTGAAGGGGTAACGGGGAATGTACACACTAACTATAAAGGTAAAGCTGATGCAACAATAAAATCCCTTTTGGAAGATGGTAAGGATTTTGTATATGTTCATCTTGAAGGCCCAGATGAGTGTGGCCACCAAAACGATATGGCAGGTAAAATAAAATCATTAGAATTAATTGATGAGAAGATTATTATTCCTATTAAGAATGCCTTAGATAAGGCTGGAGAAGATTATAGAATACTTGTGATGCCAGATCATCCAACACCACTTCGTATTAGAACACATACAATGAACCCAGTACCTTATATGATTTATAAAAATGGTGGGGAATTAGTTGATTCTAATGCTGCATATGGTGAAAGCTATGCAGCACAAACAGGTAAGGATATATTTGAGGGTCACACAATAATGGATGAATTATTTAGACCATAATTATTGGGGGGAAATAACATGTTAATTGTACAAAAATTTGGTGGAAGTTCTGTAGCAGATACAGAAAAATTAAGAAATGTAGCCAGAAGAATTATAAAGACTTATGATGCTGGTAATGACGTTGTCGTTGTATTATCTGCCCAAGGTGACACAACAGATGAGCTTATTGCTAAGGCGGCGGAAATTAGTGCTAAACCTTCTAAAAGAGAAATGGATATGCTACTTGCAACAGGTGAGCAGCAATCAGTAGCCCTTTTAGCAATGACACTGATAGAAATGGGTTATCCAGCAGTATCCCTTAATGCTCATCAAGCAGGCATGATTACCACGTCTACATATGGTAATTCAAGAATGAGAAGAATAGAGACTGAAAGACTTAAACTCGAACTAGGTCGTAAAAACATTGTACTTGTCACTGGTTTCCAAGGGATGAATCGCTACGACGACATTACAACCCTAGGAAGAGGTGGCTCGGATACAACAGCTGTATCTCTAGCGACGAAACTAGATGCAGATTTATGTGAAATTTACACAGACGTAGATGGCATTTATACAGCAGATCCAAGAGTTGTTGAAGATGCAATAAAACTTGATCAGATAACATATGATGATATGTTAGAACTAGCATCACTAGGTGCAAAAGTACTTCATAATCGTTCAGTTGAATTAGCAAAAAAATATAAAGTAAAAATGGTTGTTCGCTCAAGTATAACAGAAGAAGAAGGGACAATTGTTAAGGAGGCGTGTAAAATGGAAAAGATGTTAATTAGTGGTGTAGCAGGTGATGATGACGTAGCAAGAGTTTCGATTATAGGAGTAGAGGATACTCCTGGTAGGGCATTTGATATATTTTCAACTTTAGCAAAGAACAAGATCAACATAGATATTATACTTCAATCAATCGGCCGTCATGGTACTAAAGATATTAGTTTTACAGTATCAGAGTCAGATTTCCCAGAAGTAAAAGCCATCATTTCTGAGAATATGGATAGATGGGGCGTTAAAGATGTAGATTATAATCATGATGTGGCTAAAGTATCTGTTGTAGGTGGCGGAATGGTTGCTAACACAGGTATTGCTTCTCGTATGTTTGAAGCAATGTATGATGCTAACATTAACATTAGCATGATTTCAACGTCAGAGATTAAAATTTCAGTTCTTATTGATAAAGCAGAGATGAAAAAAGCAATGAGAGCAATCCATGATAAATTCTATTTAACAGATTTGTAAGGTGATTAAATGATAAAAGTAAAAGTACCTGCTACCACTGCCAATATGGGACCAGGCTTTGACAGTATTGGAATGGCACTACAAATATATAATATCGTATATGCAGAACAAATTCCATCAGGCCTGGAAATAATTATTCAAGAAGGTAGTAAAGATATACCAACAGATGAAAATAACCTTATCTACAAAACAATACTAAAATTCTATAAGATTATTGGGCGAGATGTCCCAGGGATTCGTATTATACAACAAGATCATATTCCCCATACGAGAGGCCTAGGCAGTAGTGCAGCCTGTATTGTAGCGGGGCTACACATTGCCAACGCCATGAGCCATAGCTTCTTCTCTAAAGAGGAATTAGTACAGATTGCTGCCCAAATAGAAGGGCACCCAGACAATACTACGCCAGCAATATTAGGTGGCATGACAATTGGGGCAATGGACCATACAGATATGAAATACGTAAAAGTTCAAGTAGCTGAAAACATTACATTTTCAGTAATGATTCCAGACTTTACCCTTTCAACAGAGCTTGCCAGGGAGGTGCTTCCCAAAGAGATTTCCTTACAAGATGGCGTCTTTAACGCCTCAAGAGCTGCACTTTTAGCAGCTTCGATGATAACGGGAGACGTGGATAACCTTCCAATGGCCATGCAAGATCGTTTTCATGAACCTTACCGAAAACATCTCATTCCCAATATGGAAGAGATTATGACAGAATGTCGAAACCACGGAGCCAAAGGTGTCTTCCTAAGTGGAGCAGGGCCTACTCTTATTGCAGTCATTAAAAACGTTGTAGCATTCCGAAGGGAAATGGTGGAATATCTTGCCACTCTAGAAGACAACTGGCAAGTACAAATGATCCAAGCAGACCAAAGTGGAGCTCAGGTTTGGGTTGATGAAGAACTTAGGTATTAATAGAGGTTTAAAAAGTTGCTGGTAGCGAAAAAGCTACTAGCAACTTTTTTAGGTTAAAAAAGAGTAAGTCTTTGTTAGCTAAACTTGTTAACCGTCCCGCCAAGCGGTATAATATAAGGAAGCAGATAGGTAAAGGAGAATAATATGGATATTATTAAGATACTACAAACTGAGTTATCACTTAAACCACAACAGGTGAAAGATACAATCCAATTAATTGATGAAGGGAATACAATTCCCTTTATTGCAAGATATCGTAAGGAAGTAACAGGGAGTCTAAGTGATGAGCTACTCCGTGATTTTCATGAGAGATTAGTATATCTCAGGAATTTAGAGGCTAAAAAAGAACAAGTTATAGAATCTATTAGAGAGCAAGAAGCCTTAACCCCTGAACTTGAAAAAAAGATTCAACTGGCTCAAACCATAACAGAGGTAGATGATTTATATCTTCCATTTAGGCCTAAAAGGCGGACAAGAGCCATTATTGCAAAAGAAAAAGGCTTAGATCCATTGGCACAGTTAATTATTAAACAAGAAGAAAATATAGAGCCACTTAAAGTGGCAGAGGAATATATTTCTGAAGAAAAAGGGGTAGAAACAGCCCAGAATGCATTAGATGGTGCAAAAGATATAATCGCAGAGATTATTTCTGATCATGCAGAGTATAGAAGTTATATTAGGGATATTACCTATAATAAAGGGAGCATGGTTACAAAGGCTAAAGATGAAAAGACATCAACCGTATTTGATATGTATTATGATTACGATGAAGCCATAAAAAGCATTCCAGGTCATAGGATTTTGGCCATTAATCGAGGAGAAAATGAAAAGGTTCTGACTGTGAAAATTGATGCACCTATAGATCAAATTCATTTGTACCTACAAGGAAAAATATTACGTACGTCTTACAATCCCATGGTAGAAGTTATTAATGAAGCTATTTTAGATGCATATAAAAGGCTAATAGCACCGGCCATTGAAAGAGAAATCAGAAATATCCTTTCTGAAAAGGCGGAGGACGGTGCGCTTATGGTGTTTAGACAAAACTTACACCAGTTACTGATGCAAGCACCAATTGCAAACCATACGGTAATGGGATTAGATCCAGCTTACCGAACAGGGTGTAAAATTGCAGTAGTGGATGGAACAGGGAAAAAGTTAGATGACACGGTTATATTCCCTACGCCACCAAGGAATGAAATAGAAAAGTCAAAAAAAATACTAAAAGAGTTGATTAAAAAATATGATGTAGATTTACTTGCCATTGGGAATGGTACTGCTTCTAGGGAAACAGAAAAGTTCGCAGCAGACATGCTCAAAGAAATAGAAAAGCCCATTCATTATGCAATTGTCAATGAAGCAGGGGCATCAGTATACTCAGCATCTAAACTAGCCACAAAAGAGTTTCCAAAGGATGATGTAGGCGTAAGAAGTGCAGTATCTATTGCAAGGAGGATTCAAGATCCTCTGGCGGAATTGGTTAAAATTGATCCTAAATCCATTGGTGTCGGGCAATATCAGCATGATATGAATCAAAAACGCCTAGAAGAAACATTAGGTGGTGTCGTAGAAGATGCCGTCAATAGTGTAGGGGTAGACATTAACACCGCTTCTGTGTCATTACTTGGATATGTAGCAGGAATTAAAAAGAGCATTGCAGAAAATATTGTTATATACCGGGAAGAGAATGGAAAGTTTAAACAAAGAACGGAAATAAAAAAAGTTAAAGGTTTAGGACCTAAGGCTTTTGAGCAAAGTGCGGGATTCTTACGTATTATGGATGGAACTAATCCATTAGATAGAACAGGGATACATCCTGAATCTTATGCACCAACTCAAGAATTACTCAAAGAACTTGGCTATGAGAAGAAAGACATAGGTAACAATAATACCCAAGATATTAGCAAAAAGGTTACAGATATTGATGCCATAGCGGTTAAACTTGATATAGGAGAAATAACCCTTAAAGATATTTTAACAGAACTAGAAAAGCCAGGACGTGATCCAAGGGAAGAGATGGAAAAACCTATTCTGCACAGTGAAGTCTTAGAGATTAAAGACCTAAACGAAGGTATGATCCTCAAGGGAACAGTCAGAAATATTGTGGATTTTGGAGCATTTGTGGATATAGGTGTACATCAAGATGGCCTGGTGCATATCTCACAATTATCTACACGTTATATTAAACATCCATTAGATGTGGTAAGTGTAGGGGATATTGTAGAAGTGAAGGTCATTAGCATTGATGTAGAAAAACAAAAAATAGGACTTTCTATGAAGATTTAAAGATCAAAGTTAAATCATAAGAGATTTGACACTAGTAGGCCTATGTTGTATAATAAAGATGTGAAAAATAAAACACATTAAAAACCATTAAAAGTAATATGAAATTCTTCAGGGCAGGGTGAAATTCCCGACCGGCGGTATAGTC
>CAYRAL010000081.1:0-5807 GCA_964422235.1 uncultured Candidatus Epulonipiscium sp.
CTCTTCTATGCGAGATACTCGCACTCCACCTTTCCCCTGTGCTTGTCTACTATCAGATAGTACTTGGGCAAATTGCTGACCTTGGTTTTTCGCTTCAAATATAACTGCTTTTCTACGGTATGGACCACCATTTTCCGTCCTCGTGGTGTTAACATTGGCGATGTTTTGAGAAATTACATCAAGCCTTAATCTCTGCGCCGTAAGACCAGAAGCACTTATATCAATAGAATTTAAAAAAGACATTACCTTCCCCCCTAATAATTTAAATTATCTTACGTTATTCACGACACTTTTAATTCTTTGTAAATGTCTTGATGTTTGAGTAACTAAAGCGTCATACTTAATTTTATTTTTTGCAACCTCTGCCATTTCCCAATCTATGTCTACGTTACTACCATCTATTCGATGCTTATGATTAGAATGTGGCGACATAATCTCCCCATAGAGTTTATTAATATTTACTTTATGTATATTACCTGTTTTCTCAACTTCTGCTGTAAGGACCTTTTCGAAATTTATATCTTTACGCTTATATCCTGGTGTATCTTTATTAGCAATATTATTGGTTAATAATTCTTGCCTTTTCCATGATGATTCAATGGCTTTATTCATAATATCAGGCAAGCTAAACATCTTATTATTCGTCATATAGTTCTCCTTTTCTTTAGAATTTAACGATATGTTTTATTATATCATAATATGCCTTTTTATGCTTTTTTTTTACAATAACTTAAGTATAAGTGTTAATAGGTAAAATATCAAGTAATATAGATTGTTATTTAGATAAGATTATATCTACCATTTGTAAATTTTGCACAAAAAAACCTCCTCTTTCGGTAGCTGGCTGCCATTTGAAAGGCCCTTTAGCTTTGCGTCCTTGACTTTCGACAAGTTTGCCATTATCGTTGAAAAGGTATAAATTAATCATTAGCTAATTTACCTTATTTTTACGTTTCAAGCTCCAAAAAAAATACGTTTTTTCATGTTTTTTACTACTTATTACATTGTACCTCTTTAGTCGCTAAGTATCAAGCTATATTCAAAGTAAATTTAGACTATTTTAAACAATGTCCTATAGACTATCTCTTAAATATTATATTTACTATTGTCCTTAAAGAGATATTGCACCACCATTAAACAATTTAAGCTGTTATTTACGAATAAATAACAGCTTAAAATTAATTATCTTAGTTTATTTAATTCTTCAAGAAGAACATCATTTAACACTTTAATATAAGTACCCTTCATTCCCAAAGATCTAGATTCAATAACACCCGCACTTTCAAATTTTCTAAGTGCATTAACAATAACTGACCTAGTAATACCTACCTTATCTGCAATCTTGCTTGCAATTAATAACCCCTCTGATCCATCTAACTTATCAAAGATATGAAAAATAGCTTCTAACTCTGAATATGATAAGGTGCCTATTGCGGACTTAACAATAGAAGTTTTTCTTTCCTCATTTTCAATTTCTATTCTTGCAGAACGAAGCATCTCTACTGCAAAAATAGTAGCACCATACTCGCCTAAAATAATATCTTCTGTCACATAGTTACCCTCTTTTTTATAGATTAAGAGAGTCCCCAATCTTTGCCCTCCTGCAACGATAGGTATAATACAAGCATTATACCTTTTGCTGAGCGGATCATCTGTAAATATGCTACTCATAGGCATATTTTCCTTAACTTCCATAATTGAAAGCAACTGGTCATTAATCATGGTATCAATATATTTTTCTTTTGCAACAAAAGCCTCCTCATCAATATTGAAAACACCTAGTACTTTTGCATTGCTACTAACCACAACAATATTAGATGCTACAACATCACTAAGTACTTTACAAATATCTGTAAATACCACTCGATCAGAACCTACACGTTGTAGTAACCTATTAAACTTTCTCATTTTTTGCAATAAATCTATAGACATTACTTTTCCTCCTAATTATTTGATTATAATATATCTATATAGTGTGTTCAAAATATTCATATCCTATGCATCAATTTATCATTCTGCACAAAAAAGCAAAGTTAGTATTCTAACTTTGCATTTTTTTAGACTATACTATACAATAACAACATAATAGCACAATTTAAAAGATGATTCAACATAAAGCGACAATTATTTTTTCTCTTTTCCATAATTACACTGTTTATTGTTACATACTATTTTTTTATTCTTACCCCCTTTTTCAACTAATGCTTCTGAACATAAGGGACACATCTCTCCTGTAGGCTTATCCCATGACATAAAATCACACTCTGGATTATGCTCACAACCATAATAATTGCGTCCTTTTTTAGTTTTCTTTAATAGTACCTTACCACTACACTTTGTACATAAGATACCAGTTTCTTCATAAAAAGGTTTTGTATTTCTACATTCTGGAAAATTAGGACATGCTATAAACTTCCCAAATCGTCCATATTTCACAATCATATTGGTGTTACACTTTTCACAAACAATATCTGTTTCTTCCACTATGTTAATTTCGCCAATTTCTTCTTCAGCAATTTTTAGGGTTTCACTAAAGGATGGGTAAAAATCTCTTATGACTTGTTTCCAATTCAGCTTGCCTGTTTCTACACTATCTAATAATTCTTCCAAATTAGCTGTGAACTCAACATCTACAATATCTTTAAAATATCCAACCATAATATCATTTATAATTTCTCCTAGCTCTGTTGGATATAATATTCTTTTTTCTCGTACCACATATCCCCTAGTAAAAAGAGTTGAAATTGTAGGAGCATATGTACTAGGCCTACCTACACCATTTTCTTCTAAGGTTTTCACAAGGGATGCTTCAGTATATCTTGCAGGTGCTTGTGTAAAATGTTGATTTGCCATTAAATCTGAAGGCGTCAAAAGCTGTCCTTCTTCAACTTGCATTGTATGAGCTTGTTTCGTTTTTTCTTTATTAATATTGTAAACTGCTAAAAATCCATCAAATAATACAATAGAACTATTTGCATTGAAAATATATTCACCATTTTTAATCTTAATTGAATATGTTTCATACTTTGCTGGGCTCATACGACTTGCAACAAAACGTTCCCAAATAAGTTTATATAACCTATTTTGATCTCTACTTAAGAAAGCTTTAATATCTTCAGGTCTCATCTCAACATCTGTCGGCCTTATAGCCTCATGAGCATCTTGTACATTAGATTTTGTAGATTTTTTCTTTATTTTAGATTTATCTAAGTACTGGTCTCCGAAGTTGCTTTCTATAAAACTTTTAAGTTCTTCCTGTGCCTGATCAGATATACGTGTTGAGTCAGTTCTAAGATATGTAATGAGCCCAACTTCTTTTTTGCCAATCTTTACACCTTCATATAATTGCTGTGCGATCTTCATTGTCTTAAGGGTAGTAAAGCCAAGATGTTTTGATGCCTCTTGTTGAAGGGTGCTTGTTGTAAATGGTAACACTGTATTTTTAATACGGCTACCAACCTTTACTTGCGCTACTTCATATTTGTTTTTTTCTAAAGATTCTACTATAACATTGGCTTCTTTTTCATTTGCGATTTCCTGTTTTCCATCTGTATTACCATAAAACTTAGCCTCAAAAGGCTTAGCTTTAGGACCACTTTGCATGTTCACTGTTATGGACCAGTACTCTTCTTCTATAAAATCTCTAATTAACTGTTCTCTATCGCAAATCAATCTAAGTGTTACAGACTGGACCCTACCTGCACTGAGACCTTTTCTAACCTTTTTCCACAAAATAGGGCTTATTTGGTATCCTACTAAGCGATCCAGCATTCTGCGTGCCTGCTGGGCATCCACAAGATCCATATCAACTTCTCTGGCATTTTTTATAGCATCTTTAACAGCTACTTCTGTAATTTCATTGAAAGAAATTCTACTTACATCTTTCCCCTCTAACTTTAGGGAGTGATATAAATGCCAAGATATAGCCTCCCCCTCACGATCAGGGTCAGTTGCTAGGTATATTTTTTTGGCAACTTTGGCTTGCTTTCGAAGTTTTGCAAGTAATTCCCCTTTTCCCCTAATGGTAATATATTTTGGTTCGAAATCTTCCTCAATATTGACACCTAATTGACTTTTAGGCAAATCTCTAACGTGTCCTAATGAGGCTTCTACTTTATAGCCTCGACCTAAAAACTTTTTAATTGTATTTACTTTAGCTGCCGATTCCACAATAACTAATTTATCTGCCATGGTATCCCTCCATTATTCAGTTCTAACTAATCTTTGCCCAGGTAATCTTTTAATTAACCCCTTCAATTCTAGCGATGTTATGATATGCTGTAATGTGGCAATTGGTATTTTTATCCTATTATTCATTTCATCTATATATAACGGTTCTCGACTTAAGTTATCATATACCATTATTTCATCTTGTGCAAGTTTATTAAGCTGGGAGTTCCTACTATTATCAGAATTTATAGTCGGTTTAAGTGGTAAATATTGCTCAATTTCTTCTATAATATCACTTGAATCTATGACTAACTTACCACCTAATTGGATAATTTTATTGCTTCCCATACTCATTTTACTCCAGGCATTACCAGGTACTGCAAATACATCCCTTCCTTGTTCTAAAGCAAAGTTAGCTGTAATGAGGGAACCACTTTTTTCTGCTGCTTCTACAATTAGTACGCCCCTGCTTAAGCCACTGATTATACGGTTTCTGGCAGGAAAAAATCCAGGGTGTGGTTGGGTACCTACTGGGTACTCTGATAAAGTACAACCACGCATCTCTATTTGCCTTTGCAATTTGGTATTACTAGACGGATAATACTGATCTAAGCCATTACCTAGAACACCTACGGTTTCTCCTTCTTCTAAGGCTCCCATATGAGCTGCTGCATCTATCCCCTTGGCAAGTCCACTGACTACAATTACTCCTGCCTTAGCTAATCCTTTGGCAATTTCATAAGCCATAGCATGGCCATATTCACTACATTTTCTAGATCCTACAATTGCAATACAAGGTTTATTTATATCCATATTTCCTTTTCGGTAGAGGATATAGGGCGGGTATTGAATATGGGATAGTAATTCTGGGTATTGCTCATTTTCTATTGTAATAATATCAATAGCCTGATTTTTGATTTTTTCAATTTCATTTGTAATCCTTGTTGGATTTTTTGACTCAACAAGATACTGAAGATCCTCCTTAGATAAATAGGAAAGCTTTTCATAGTTATTATAATCTGCATTATAAGCATTCTGTGGTGTACTAAAAGTCTCTAAAAGCTTCTTTTGCTTTACCTGGCCAATATTCCTTATGGTCGTCAGCCAGTAATAGTACCAATTATTCACCTTATCACCTTCTTATATCTAAAATAGTATTTGTCAGTAGTATTACCCATTTCATCTAAATTCAATCAATTATTTTATAGTATATTCGTTAATTTCTTAAATAATGATTATATATCTTAAAACTTGTTATACTCTAATATGTTTGTTTATAATTTTATATTCTTAGAAAGGATTATAAATCTTATGTATTGCAAATTAACAAGTTGTGCCCTTAAAGGCGTAGATGGATTAATTGTGACTGTAGAAGTTGACATTAGTAACGGCTTACCATCCTTTGACTTAGTTGGTCTTCCTGATTCATCTGTAAGGGAGTCAAGGGAACGTGTAAGGAGCGCTATTAAAAATAGTGGATTTCCTTTTCCCATCAAGCGTATCACTGTAAATTTAGCTCCTGCTGATTATAAGAAAGAAGGTGCTTACTATGACCTTCCTATTGCCATTGCCATATTATGTTGTATGGGTGTCCTAGCTCAAGAATCCTTAGATTCACACATGATTGTAGGCGAACT
>CAYRAL010000082.1:0-5804 GCA_964422235.1 uncultured Candidatus Epulonipiscium sp.
AATCAATAGAAGCCTTACCAACTTCCGCACTCATAAGACTTCTATCACCATGATATTCCCCTTCTTCTGCAAAACAATAGCCACATGTTAAGTTACAATCATGGGCGACATGAAGACAAAGGGCTTTAACAACTGGATTTCTGTTTTTAAATTCTGGGATTAGATCTTGGTAAACATCTTCTGTGAAAAGCATTTCTTCTTCTATTAGAGTTTCAATCTCGCTGATGGCACTCAAAACCGCTTCTGTATTATATATCTTTTTATATTTTTCTATTAATTCATCTTTTGTCATCTGCTTAAAGTGGTCTACCATCTCATAAACGATTTCATCCACTATATGTATGGCACCGCTATAAATATCCATAACAATTTTTGAATTTTCAAAGATAAACTTATGTAACATACTAATTCCCTCTTCCTATAAATCCAAAGTAAAAGCAGTGACCTAATCGTCACTGCCTCTTGTAAAATTATTTTTCACAAGCTTGGTTTCCTACTGTACATGATGTTTTACATGCAGATTGACAAGATGTTTGACATTCTCCGCATCCACCAGTTGCCATACTCTTTTTAAGTGTTGCTTTATTTAATGTTTTTATGTGTGTCATGATAAGTCTCCTCCTACTACTAATGGTTAAAATATAGTTTATTATACCACATATTTTTTCCTTTGCAAAGTACTTGCTATTTTCTCATATTAATTCCAAACATACCTCCTACTGCGCCACTACAAAGCATTACGCAAACCATTACAAGTGCATTGGTGCATAATAATAAACTTGCTTCAGATGTGAGAGCTGCTATCGTAAAATAAATAACTGCGTAGACAAGTGACCCAACGATTCCCCATTTCCAACCATCCTTACGTTCTCCTTTAGCCGTATCAGTTCCTGCAATAAATGTTGATAAAATAATACCTGTAATAATAATGATTTTTTCCTTGTCAACTCCTATGTTTGTATGGGTAATAAGAACTGCTATGGTCAGCAAAAATATAATTGTTACCATGTAGGCATACATATTTGCTTTTAAAATACGCATAATTCTTGTCATAACTGGATTTGATTTTTGTCCCTGAGCATAACCTTTTTGCATAATCCCCCTCCTCCCAATTAAATTACCTATACTATTGTACGCATCAAATTGATACTTTATGATAAGATATAGGTACAAGGAGGTATGTTATTATGTTAATTGATTTACATGTACACTCAAATGAGTCGGACGGAAGCTTATCACCTACAGAACTGGTCATCCATGCTAAGGAAAAGGGCTTGCAAGCTATAGCTCTAACGGACCACGATACGATTAAAGGAATAGATGAAGCCATGCAAGCTGGAGAGTTATATAAAGTAGAGGTAATTCCAGGGATTGAACTTTCTGCAGACTTTCCTAACGATAATCTTCATATACTTGGGTATTGCATTAACTTTAAGGATCCTACTTTTCAAAAACAACTAAGGCCTATACAAGACGGAAGGAATATTCGTAATGCACAAATGATTGAAAATTTCCACAGCCTTGGCTTTAAAATAGCTATAGATAAAGATTCAGATATTATTACCCGGGCCCACTTTGCCAGAGCTTTATATGAAGGCGGATATGTATCCTCAATTGACGAAGCCTTTAAAGACTATCTTTCTCCCGGAAAACCAGGATATATCAAAAGAATAACCCCTAGCCCTAAAGAATGTATTGATTTAATTCACAGTGGTGGCGGGCTTGCCATCCTTGCCCACCCTACCCTTTACGGCCTTAAAACACCAGCACTCACAAAACTTATAAAAGAATTATCAAGCTACGGTCTTGATGGCATAGAAGCCATACACTCTATACACAGCAAGCAAGACGAGATATTTCTTAGAGATCTGGCCATAAAAAACAAGCTAATAATTTCTGGTGGCAGTGATTTTCACGGAGCAAATAAGCCTAATCTAGAAATCGCTGTAGGATATGGTAATCTAAAAATCCCTTATTCTATCCTTGAAAATATTAAAAATAAAGTAGCAGAGCACAAGGCCTTATAAGGCCTTGTGTTCTGCTACTTTTAGCTTGTTTCATAGATTAAGTTTGCTCGTCAGATTAAAATTCAGCTGATCCCGGTGTTCTTGGGAATGGGATAACATCTCTAATATTTGTCATGCCTGTTACATACATAATCAGTCTTTCAAATCCAAGACCAAAACCTGCATGACGTGTTCCTCCGAATCTCCTAAGATCTAAGTACCATTCATATCCTTTGGTTTCAAGACCCATCTCAGCCATACGGGCTTCTAACACATCTATTCGCTCTTCTCTTTGGCTTCCACCAATAAGCTCACCAATTCCTGGCACTAGAAGATCCATAGCTGCCACTGTTTTTTTATCTTCGTTCATTCTCATATAGAATGCCTTAATATCCTTTGGATAGTCTGTTACAAATACTGGCTTTTTAAAATGTTCTTCTGTTAAATAACGCTCGTGCTCTGTTTGAAGGTCACATCCCCAGTATACGTCGTACTCAAACTTACGATCTGAAGCTTTAAGAATTTCAATACTATCTGTATAGCTTACTCTTACAAAATCAGAGTTTAACAAAGTATTAAGTCTGTTCATAACGTCTTTATCGATGAACTTATTGAAAAATTCCATTTCTTCCGGGGCATTGTCTAAGATATACTGAACAACATATTTTAGCATGTCCTCTGCAAGATTCATGTTGTCCTTTAGATCAGCAAATGCAATCTCTGGCTCTATCATCCAAAATTCTGCTGCATGACGTGGTGTATGAGAGTTCTCTGCTCTAAATGTTGGTCCAAATGTATAGACATCTCTAAATGCCATTGCAAATGTCTCTGCATTTAATTGGCCACTTACGGTTAGGTTAGACATTTTGCCAAAAAAGTCTTCTTTGTAATTGACTTTGCCATCGTCACACTTTGGAGGATTTGCAGGATCAATGGTTGTTACATGAAACATTTCTCCTGCACCTTCAGCATCACTAGCTGTAATAATTGGCGTATGAGTATAGACAAAGTTTCTTTCTTGGAAAAACTTATGAATAGCATAAGATGCTAATGATCTGATACGAAACACCGCAGCAAAGGTATTGGTTCTTGGTCGCAGATGTGCTATTTGGCGAAGATATTCAAATGTATGTCTCTTTTTTTGAAGGGGATATTCTGATGGTGAGTTCCCTTCGACTTCAATTGCTGTTGCCTTAATTTCAAAAGGTTGTTTTGCATTAGGTGTCAGTACAATATGCCCTGTTGCAATAATGGCAGATCCTACACCTAGTTTTGCAATTTCCTTAAAGTTTCCAAGTTCCTGGTCAAATACAATTTGCATACTCTTAAAGAAAGTTCCATCATTTAGCTCTATAAATCCAAATGTCTTAGAATCTCTAACGGTACGAACCCAGCCTGCTACTGTTATTGTTTGTCCTTCAAATGCCTGTGTATCTCTGTATAGCGTCTTTACTGATGTGGTCTTCATTATTCTCTCTCCCTTTTCTTTGCAGTTCCTTTTCTATCCTTTTATATTAATCTAATATTGTATATCTGGCAAGAGTCTAGCCCTAAATTTCCTTAATCACAAGGAAAAAACTCCTGATCACAGGAGTTTAGTTACTTGTTTCTAAAACCGTTGTAAAGTTCTCATGCATTTGCTTAAATTTTTCAAACTGAGTGTACTTATGCTGGCAGTCCCCAAAATTGGCACTTTCAAAAACTACTAGTGCCTTTTCTAAGATTCGGATTAAATCTTCTTTCTGCCCTAAACTTAAGTATAATTCACTTAAACGCTCATAGGGGTGGGTACCATCAAAGTTTTCATTTACGTTTAATTCGTATAGTTCAATCGCTTTATCAATATTCCCACTTTTCTCACACTCAATAGCTTGAAGGTTTCTCTCAACTTGATTTGACCATCCCATATATATCCACTCCTTTACATGCCTGTATGTTTTTCAAATATTTAGTTAATTAATGTTATTTTATCAAACAATACTAATTTAGTCAACACTTAAAAGGCTTATTTTACCATTTGCCCTGCTATTCTCTGTCTGACCACCTCAAACATACATATTCCTGCTGCAATAGATGCGTTGAGAGATTCAGCCCCACCTGGCATAGGGATTTTAATAAAATTAGAAACTAACGCCTTGGTGATTTCACTTATTCCATTTGCTTCATTACCAATTACAATGGCTGTCTTTTTTTTATAATCATACTGATATAACATTTTACTTTCTTCTAAAGCTGTTGCGTATATATTGGTATCTACACCCATTAGCTCTTTAATAATCTCTCCCATATCCATATCAATCCATATAGGTATATGAAAAATAGATCCCATTGTTGCCCTTATGGTTTTGGGGTTATATAGATCAACGCATCCTTTAGATAAAAATATCCCATTGGCACCAGAGGCATGGGCAGTTCGTATTAATGTCCCTAGATTCCCTGGGTCTTGTACTTGATCTGCAATAATAAAAAACCCTTGGTCTGCCTTAATGATCTCCTCTAATTGGTAATCTAGCTGGGAAACCACAGCCATGATGCCTTGAGGTGTCTTTGTATCTGAAATATTCTCAAACACATTATCTGCTACAAATATAACCGGTATACTTTTATTAATTATTACTTTTTCAGCCTCTAAGGCAAAGCTTTTGGCTACGACGTATTTATGTATTTCCCATAGACTAGGAATTTCCTTCACTGCCCTAAGGCCCTCAACTATAAATACTTTTTGGTTATTTCTTTCTTTTTTCTTTTTTTGAATTAATTGCAACTCTTTAATCAGTGGGTTTTGCTTACTTGTAATCATCATGACACACCTCTACTATATTCTGCTTGTTTATTGCAGTTCTTGTATTTTTTCATTAGCCCCAACAACGACTAATATATCTTGTTCTTGTAATAAGAAATCTGGCTCTGGGGTAATTATGATTTTCTTATTTCTTTCTATTGCAATTGTGTTAATGCCGTAGCGTGCCCGCATATTAAGTTCCCTAATAGTCTTTCCCTTCCACCCTGGCAATGATACAATTTCAACAATGCTATACTGGGGAGAAAGTTGAATATGTTCTACAATACTGCCTGACATTAAACTATGGGCGATACGAATACCCATGTCTTGTTCTGGGGAAACAATTCGGTCTGCTCCTAATTTTTGCAAAACCTTTTCATGAAGATCACTACTTGCTTTTGCAACCACGTACTTTATACCTAATTCTTTTAATAAAAGGGTAACCATTATACTCGATTGAATATCCCGACCAATGGCAACGACTGCTATATCAAAATTTCTAATGCCTAAGGATTTTAGAGTGTCTGCATCGGTTACCTCTGCTTGCACTGCATGGGTTACGACAGATGAAATCTCCTGGACAATCTCTTTATTACGATCAACTACCATGACTTCATAGCCAGCTTGGGATAGTGTTGTTGCAACACTGACTCCGAAGCGGCCTAAACCTATTACGACAAACTGCTTGTTTTTAAGCATGATCTTCCCTCACTTTATAAGCTTTATTTTATAAGTTCTATTTTACACGATTATTTTTTCTTCTGGATATTGAATAACACTGTTATGATTGCCTTGTTTAATCATCATAGCCACAACCATTGTAACGGGGCCAAGCCTTCCAATAAACATGTTGATTATAATGACTATTTTTCCCACAAATGATAAGTTAGGTGTAATGCCTAAAGTTGATCCTACTGTAGCAAATCCAGATATTGCTTCAAATAACAGATCAATAAACTGAGCATCTTCTGTAAAGGAAAGAATGATTGTAATGCCCAAAACCACCCCAAGAGCAA
>CAYRAL010000083.1:0-5756 GCA_964422235.1 uncultured Candidatus Epulonipiscium sp.
AGCTTTTTACATTCTCTCTTGTGATTTCTATATTCCCTTTAACTAGGCTAGCTGCAGCCTTTATATTTTCCTGAGTTGGCTTTATGGCATTCATATTTAATACTGCTATAATCTGTTCATCTGTTGGTGTTTTCCCTTTATCTTTAGGTACCCCCCTATGTTTTGAAGTATAAAGATTATTGATTGTTATGTCTGATTTGTGGCGAATCATATTTGAAATAGTTACATCACTATTCTCCATAATATCTTCTATTTTATCTTTGTATTGTTCTAATATCTCAAGGTTTTTATTTGTAATTGGCAGTCCTGCTTCTACTAATGCCTTAGTAATATCTTTATCTATATTGTCTTTTATTTCTTTATCTTCTAGTTTAGTACTGACTGTCGTTTTAATTATTTCCTCGGCAATAATACCGACTGTAAGTTCTTGAATGTCGTAGCCTTCCTGAAATAAGTTGAAAAGATGTTCTTTTTGAAGTTGATTAACAATAATATTAAGGGAACTCTTTGTTATATTGACGCCACTCTTACTCATGGTTTCTATAATCTTTGCATTTAAGTTGTTTTCTTCGATATTTTCTTTTTGCATGACTTCTTTAATGTCTTCACTGTATGTAGGTGAAGTGATTTGAAGATGTTCTTCATATATATTTATTATTTCCTCTTTATGAATTGGAGCCTTCTCTACTTCTGTTCTATTATTTAGCTCTCTAGTTTGTATCACAGTATTATTAATAGCTTTAATCATTCTTATCATCCTCGCCATATATGTCCTACTCTTCTGTTATATATTTCGGCTTTATGAGAAAAAATATTAGAGATGCATAAACAGAACTTGTTAGCTTATATTTTTGTTAGTTTCAGAATATTCCCGATTAAACAACTCCTTTTGAGTATACATAATATATAAAATTGTGGAAAATATATACCAATCTATGGTATACTATACCAGAATATAAATCTTAAAAGGAGGCTAAAGGAATGAAAAAACAGTTTAACAGATTAACAACAACGCTTTTTGCACTCGTAATGCTCTTAGTGGTGGTAGCACCACAACAATTTGTGTTTGCAGATGCTACAAGCAAACATATTACGATTATTCACACCAATGATACACACAGCAGGGTGATGGCAGATGAGAGGGATGGGTTTATTGGCTTCGAAAAAATTGCTACTTTAATAAAGCAGGCAAAAACTGATAATCCTAACACATTAGTATTTGACGCTGGAGATACTCTACACGGCCAGACTTTTGCTACTATTTCTAAAGGACAAAGTATTGTAGATCTTATGAATATCGTAGGCTACGATGTAATGGTTCCAGGAAATCATGATTTTAACTACGGTCAAGAGCGCTTATTAGAACTAGAAGAGGCAATGAACTTTTCCCTCATTGCGGCTAATATAAGCAAATCTGATGGAAGCAGTCTTTTACTCCCTTATGTAATTAAAGAAGTAGATGGTATTAAAATAGCAATATTTGGCCTATCAACACCGGAAACTGCTTTTAAAACAAGCCCAAATAATGTTATTGGGTTAACATTCGAAGATCCTTCTGTAGTAGCTCAAAAAATGGTTATTGAGTTACAGGATAAAGCTGATGTTATTATTGCCCTAGCTCATCTCGGATTAGATGAAAGCAGTACATACAGAAGCGATATTGTAGCAGAAAAAGTAACAGGAATAGACCTTATTATTGATGGACATAGCCATACAACCCTTAAAGAAGGCAAAGTTGTTAATGGTACTTTAATTGCCCAAACAGGAGATTATGGTAAAAATTTAGGCTATGTAGACTTACAAATAGAAGATGGTAAGGTTATTGAGAAAAAAGCAAGACTTACTAAATATGAAGATGCAAAAGAAATAGAGCCAGACGAAGAAGTCCTTAAATTATTTGCTAGTTTAGAAGAAGAAAACAGCAAAATAACATCTGTTGTAGTAGGCAATACCCCTATCTTGTTAGATGGTTTAAGAGAAAATGCAAGAATGAAACAAACAAACTTAGGAAGTGTTGTTGCAGATGCAATGCTTCACCAAACCAATGCTGATGTAGCCATTACAAACGGTGGTGGCCTAAGAGCTTCTATTGAGCAAGGTGACATTACAAAAGGCCAGGTTATTACAGTACTTCCTTTTGGAAACTATGTAAGAATGATAGAAGTTAAAGGATCTACTCTTTTGGCTGCAATGGAACGTGGCGTATCTAGCTATCCAGAACTAGACGGTGGATTCCCACAAGTGGGTGGAATGACTTATAAATTCGATGCTTCCAAACCAGCCAACGAAAGAATAACAGAGATACTAATTGGTGAGGAAAAATTAGAGCTAGATAAAACATATAAATTAGCAACCAACGACTTTATGTCAATTGGTGGGGATAACTATACAATGTTTAAGGATGCACCATTACTTGGTGAATTCCCTGGATTAGATGAAGCTACAATCGAGTACCTAACATTCATTGGTGATGCGATTCCAAGCGATGTAAGGGGCACAGTAGTTACTACTGAACCAGTTCCGGAAGTAATTGTTCCTGCAGAACCAGAAGTGGTTATACCTGAAGTAGTTATTCCTGTAGAGCCAGAAGTGGCACCAACTCAGGAATATATTGTAAAGGTCAACGATGTTCTTTGGAGAATTGCTAAGAACTTTGAAACAAGCTATGAAAAAATAGCTAATTACAATAATCTTAAAAATCCAAACCTTATTTACCCAGGTCAAAAATTATTGATTCCAGAAAACTAAAAAAACCGGGGACAGTCCCTAAAATCTTGGGACAGTCCTCGGTTTTTCCCCGTTTTTTTATCATCTTCTTGCTTTAATAATCCTTGCTACTTCTTGCAATCTGGGGAAGGCATATTCAAAAAAATCTTGGTATCCCATGCAAAAGTAATTTCGTGATGCTTTTTGGTCTACTACCGGTTCTCTATCTCGCCTACAACCGCCATAGCATAAGTTATACCACTTACATGCTTTACACTCCGGATCTTTATATAAGGAGGGGTCTATAAATCTTATTTCTTCCCGTTTTTTATCTATTGCATCAAAAGTATCCTCTGTTAAATCACCAATCTTGTACTCATCTAATACATAAAAGTCACATGGATACACACTACCATCTGCTTCTATTATGTTTTGTTTTGTACACATTCCCAACATGCCACATGCTTCTGGAAAATAGCCTAACATAATCTGTAATAGGTTTTCAAAATATCTTATATAGACAAACTCACCCTTTTTAACATCTTCATACCATTCGTCAAACAAGTCTTTTAGAAACCTTCCATATAATTCCGGAGTTAGGGAGTGAGCGTATTTTCCCCTCTCTTCATATAAAGGATCTAAGCAAGGTATGAATTGCATGTAGTGAAATCCTTCTGATTTATAAAACTTATAGATTTTACTTATGTTTTTAGCTACATTGGCTGTTACCACTGTCAGTATATTATATTCTACTTTATGTTTATCAAATAAACTTGCTGTTTCCATAACCTTCTTATAGGTTCCTTCTTCTTTTGGGTCTACACGGAGTTTATTATGAATGTATTCATAACCATCTAAAGATAAGCCTACTAAAAACTTATTCTTAGCAAAAAACTTAGCCCATTCTTCATCAATCAACATGCCATTTGTTTGTATTGCATTAGTGATGGTAAGGTTATACTTTTTATACTTATTTTGTACTTTTATTAAGTGTTCATAAAATTCTAATCCTATTAATGTTGGTTCTCCACCTTGAAAAGCAATGGTACAATTCCCATCCGCCTGTTCAATCGCTTTTTTAACCACAATTTCTAAGGTTTCTTTACTCATCATTCCATAATCTTTGGTATCTCTTTTATCCATTACATCTGTATAGAAACAATATTTGCACCTTAAATTACAATTCCCTGATGCTGGTTTTATCAACAAGTTAATTGGCGGCACACTTAACACTCCTTTCAATTATGTAAAGTAGCGCTACCATAAGGTACCGCTACTTTGTTTTTTACCTATTGGTAATAATAATTAATTATAGCACAATTGCTTGTGTTAAGTTTCTTGGATGATCCGCATCAAGACCTTTTAGTTCTGCAATATAGTATCCTAATAATTGACCAATAAAGCCAATTGCTGGCGCATATTGTGCGGAGTTCAAGCCATATGTTAGCTCGTAGTGATAGTGAGCATCTGGCATTGCTGCTTTAACACCTTCACCAACAACTACTGTTGTAGCTCCATATCCATTCATTTGCGTTACTAGTTTAGCATCTGTCTCCAACGCTTTTTCATTAACTAATACAAGAATTAGTGTATTGTCATCTACTAAACTCATAGGTCCATGCCTATATTCTAAGCTGTAGTACGCTTCAGAGTTAACAAGAGACATTTCTTTGATTTTATTCATACACTCGTTAGCAACACCATAAAATTCACCTTGCCCAAGTGTAATGAATAAATTCAAGTTTTTATGTTCATCCATAATTTGCTTTGCTAAGGCATCCATTCCTGCAAGCATTTCTTTTGCCATAACATGGTAATTTTTCATGGCTTCTATTTCTGATTTATTATCTGATACATACATTGCCATAACAACTGCTAAATAAACCATACTTGTAAAAGATCTTGTCATGATTACGCTGTCTTCAGCAGTATCTGGTGATAAAATAACGTAATCATTGTAAACAGAACTATCTGGATCACAAGTAATGGCTAATGATTTAACCCCTGGGAAGCTTCTAACTTTATCAATTGCATTCCTTACTTCTGTTGTATAACTCTTTCTTGTAATTGGTAAAACTAAAACTTTCTTACCTTCTACATAAGTCTCTGGGAAAAAGTATAACTCTGAACAAGGAACTGCCTTTGATGGTATTTTTGTGTAGCTAGAAAATACATGCGCTGCTGTTTGGGCTAGGTAAAAAGATGTCCCACATCCTGTAAAAATTAATTCGTCATATGAGTTGTCTTTAAAAACCTCATCTAGTGTTTTGTAAAGCGTTTCTAATGAATCATTAATTGCTGCAAATGATTCTGGTTGCAAAAAAATCTCTCCATAGGTAACAGCACTATTTTTTTTCATTGTTTATATTCCTCTCCTTTTTATAATTATACTAAAGTTTATATATCTATAATAATATTATAGGAATGCCTTCCCATCTGAACCGGCTAATAAAATAATCTTTTTAATATCCTCAGTTAACTTATTGTTTACGATTTGGGATGTTTTCCATGAATGTCCTTGGTGATCAGTCTTTAATACTTCTTCTAAGTAATCAGTATATTTATATCTAATGTCTGTTCCAAAGTTAATCTTTGCTACACCTAATTTAATGGCATCTTTAATGACTTCTTCCTCCATACCAGTACACCCGTGTAGGACGAGTGGAATATCTGAAAACTCGCGAACTGCCTCTAGAACCTCAAGCTTTATATCTGGTTTACCTTTGTAATAGCCATGGGCATTCCCAATACCAATTGCAAGAGAATCCGGGTTACAAAGGGATAAAAACTTCTTTACCTCTTCTGGTTTAACGACATTTTTATTTTCTAGTGCTTCTCCTGATCCATCTAGTCTTAATAATTCCCCTATTTCTGCTTCAACTGGTACATCAAAGTGTTTCGCTACTTTAATAACCTCATTGGTTAATGCAGCATTTTCTTCAATAGGCATTGTGGAACCATCAATCATAACAGACGTAAAGCCTAGCTTTAATGCTTCCATACAAATCCCAAAATCTTCTCCGTGATCTAAATGGATAGAAACTGGTACT
>CAYRAL010000084.1:0-5750 GCA_964422235.1 uncultured Candidatus Epulonipiscium sp.
TGGGGGAGACTCATTTGCAGCTGGTTTAATCTATGGATTATTAACAGATAAAAACTTTAAAGATGCTTTAGAATTTGGTGTTGCAGCATCAGCTCTAAAACATACTATTCACGGTGATTACAATAGAGTAACTGTTGCAGAAGTAGAAAACTTAGTAGGTGGAGATGCATCAGGACGTGTTCAAAGGTAATTGATTTATGCAAACAAAGCTGAGAAGGAGCGAACTTAATGAATACAACAAGACCTAATGTAGTATTTGTATTTGCAGATCAGTGGAGATCCCAAGCAGTAGGGTTTATGGGAGAAGATCAGGTAATAACGCCGAATATAGATGAGTTTGCAAGAAGAAGTCGCGTATATGAACATGGCTTAAGTTGTACGCCGCTATGTTCGCCACACAGAGCGGCTCTTCTTACGGGCAGATATCCTATTACAACAGGTGTTTTTACAAATTGCAAAATTGGTTCAGATATTGCACTTAGCCCAGATGAAATAGGGATTGGTGATGTTTTAAAAGAGCAAGGCTATCAAACCGGCTATATAGGAAAATGGCATTTAGATGTGCCGGAGCAAAACTACGAAGAAAACCCAACTTCAGGGGCCAAGGATTGGGATGCCTATACCCCGCCAGGACCAAAGAGGCAAGGATTTGATTATTGGTATTCATATGGGACATTTGATCAGCACTTACAACCACATTATTGGGAAGATAGTCCAGAGCAGATTCAAGTGAATAAATGGTCTGTAGAACATGAGACAGATAAAGCCATAGAATATATTAAGAAAAGCAAAGATAAGGGGCCATTTACACTGTTTATGTCTTGGAATCCTCCCCATAGCCCATATGACCTAGTTCCAGATAAATACAAAGAAATATACAAAGATAAGGACATAACATTAAGGCCTAATGTTACAGATGGTCCCTTTGGTGCTCATACAGGTGAAGATATGGGTGGCGATCGTGATAGTTTAATAGAAAAGACAAAGGATTATTTTGCAGCAATAACTGGACTTGATGAAAACTTTGGTAGGCTACTTGAGTTTTTAAAACAAGAAGATCTTGATGACAATACAATTGTCGTTTTATCAGCAGACCACGGGGATTTAATGGGGTCTCATGGCATGATGGCAAAACATGTTTGGTTTGAAGAGTCAGTAGGAATCCCTTTTATTATTAGATGGCCAGATAAAATAAAACCAGGAACAGATAGGACTACTCTGGTAAATAGTGTAGATGTCATGCCAACATTATTAGGACTTATGGGTATAGAATCACCCACAACAGTTGAAGGAACAGACTTATCAGGAGCAGTTATAGGGAAAGATATTAAAGTTCCTGAAGTGGCCTTTTTAGCTGGATATCCAGGAAGAGATATCTTTCTAGAAGCCTATAAAAACATTAACCAACTTCCTACAACTAAGGGATGGCGAGCAGCGAGAACCATTAGGTATACTTATGTAATCCATGCTGGATATTGGCCTGAAGATAAGGATGTTGTAAGATATCTCTATGATAACCAAGAAGATCCATATCAGTTAAAACCATTAGTGATTAGTGAGCCATCAGAAAATCCTATTGCTAACAAGCTAGAGAACGCATTAAAAGATTGGTTAAAAGAAGTAAATGATCCATTTATAATATAAAAAATACGATATAATGTAGGAGGGGTCCAATGTTAGATTATAAAAGAGTAACCCGTGAGCCATTAAAGCACGATTGGAAAGAATTAGCTAAAAATATAGACTTTAAAATCTTTGAAGATGCTCTTAGTAGAAGTGTAGATGTTGTAAGAGATAATCTAGATGCATTTACAGAGAAGTTTCCATCAGCAGGTGGAGTAGATGGTGTGTATCAACCAACTAATAATGCTGATAATTATTTAGCTTCTGACTGGACAAGTTCATTTTGGACAGGTATGATTTGGCTTGCATATGAATTAACAGGCGAAGAGAAGTTTAAAGATGTAGGCTTAATCCACTCTAAGAGTTTCAGAGAACGTTATGAAACCAATGATATTTTAGATCACCATGATATTGGTTTTTTATATAGTTTATCTTGTGTAGCAGCTTATAAAGTTACAGGAGACGAATTTTCTAAGGAAACAGCCTTATTAGCAGCTGAAAAGCTTGCAAGTCGTTATAGAGACAAAGCGGGTATCATTCAAAGAGGTGGACCGATGGATGACCCGGAACACGTATCAGCAGGAGAATTTATTATTGATTGCTGCATGAATTTGCCTTTGTTATATTGGGCAGCAGATACAACAGGCGATAAAAAGTACCATGATATGGCGGCTACACATATCCAAAAAGCAGGAGAGTACATGGTTCGTGATAGCGGGGCGACACATCAAAACTTTAAAATTGATATTAAAACAGGTGAACCTATCAAAGGTTGGACTAGCCAAGGTGATGGAAATCCAGATGGTTGTTGGGCGAGAGGGCAAGCATGGGCGGTCTATGGGTTGCCACTTAGCTATACATTCACTGGAGATAGCAGTTTACTAGAACAAGGAAAAAATGTAGCAAATTACTTCTTAAATAGATTGCAATCTGATTTTTGTGCTAACTGGGATTTCTTATACACAGAAGATGAAGACCAAAGAGACACATCAGCAGTATCGATTACGGCATGTGGATTATTAGAACTTGCTAAGCAACTTCCACTTTCAGACCCAGATCGTGAAATATATGAATCGGCAGCAGTGTTCTTAACGGCTAAGCTAATTGAAAATTATATGTATAAAGAAGATGAAGGCTCTAATGGTCTTCTTAAAGGCGGCGTATATGCTTTTAAGACAGACTTATGTGTAGACGAACCTGTCATATGGGGAGACTATTACTTTATGGAGTCACTGGTACGTTTAACTAAGTATTATAGAATGTACTGGTAATAGATAGTAAAAGGGCTTTAAGTAACATGAATGTTACTTAAGGCCCTTTTGTTATCTAGATTATTTGTTATTAAGATTTATGATTTGGTCTGCAAAAGCTTTGGGTGTAAGGCCAACATACTTACCAAATACTCGAATAAAGTTACTAGAACTATTAAAACCTACCATTGTACTAAGATCTGAAATTTTAAGTTCAGGATCAGCTTCTAGAAATTCTTTTGCTTTATCAACTCTATACCTATTGAGAAAGGTTCTAAAATTGTCGTCACTTAATCTTTTAAATAAGGCGCTGCAATATTTAGGAGAAATATTGAACTCACTAGCCATATCATTTAGCATAATATCATCTGAATAATTTTCAAAGATATATTGTCTCATATCATTAAGTAGGGTGTCATCTGTGTTTTCGTTTTGAGTATTTATTTTGGCGATAATACTTAGAATGACTTGTTTCATATCATTAATGATATTAACATTATCCCAAGAGTTATAGAATTCTTCGAAATCTATATTTTCATCTAAAAATTCTTCGGGTGTGGTTTTAAGTTCTTGAAAAACACGATTTAAGGTTCCTATAAGAACAAAAATAAAGTTTTTAAGGGTGTAGGAACCAAAGTTGCGGTGCTGAATATTTTCTCTAATTAAATCATCAAATATGACGATAGCTTCTTGATTTCCTTCAATGATATTCTGTATCAATCTATTTTCAGTAAGCAATGGATAATAATAAGTGTTATCCACTAAGTCGGCTACTTCATTCATAGTGATCATTTCATTGTTTGCATATAGATGCTTATATTCTAATATTTTTAGAGCTTCATTAAAACAAGTATGAATGCTATCTGTACTATGCCTTACATCACTAATAGATACAGTAACGTCAATAAATTCATTAACGGTCTCAATAATTTGTAAAATCGTATGTTTTGCATTCTCTAAAGTATCAGTTTGAATAATCAGAGCACACTGATCGTGGCTAATATTAATATACTGTATGTTTTGGTATTCTGAGGACTTAGAAGATATATTATTCTTATAGAAAAAGGTTTCATCATTTGAAAACACATCACTACTATGTTGAAACTCTATAATAGCGACACAATAATCTTTGTTATCAACCTTAAATTGTGCATACAGTGCAGGGTCTACATCATTGCCTAGTAGAAGGCTGCGGTAAAACCTTTGAGATACAAGTAAATTATTTTCTCTGACCATGTTTTGTAATTGTGTGCTTAATATAGAGAGTTTATTTGTGTTTTGCTTTAGTAATTTAAACTCATCTAAAACGGAGGCATCACTTTCTTCATGTTTAATTTCAGATATGACTTCGTCTATAGGCCTATATAAGATTTCTGTAATAAGTTTTGAGACGAGTAAGGCTAAGGTTATTAAAAACAATAAAGGAAAGATGAAATAGATCAGGATTTTATAAAAATCTAAACTAATGTTCTCATATACATAAGCAACTTTCCAACCTATAACATTTAAATCAGAATAAAATACCATGAAATCTTCGTAGTAGGATAGATTAGTCGTGTTATCTGCTTGTTCTAGATATGATTGAATATGTTTTTTAAGTCCTACTTGTGCATCCTCAATTCCGTTAGAGGCAACTATTTTCTGGCCATCATGGACAATAAAAGATTGATCATAGTCATTACCAAATAATGTTTTATAAGGAATTGTGACTAAAAAAAGTATGTCAGAATTATCATAGCTTTGCTTTACCATATAATAAATATTATCTATCTTCCCATCTTTATATGAAGATAAGGTTAGAGGGGTTGAATTATACTCAAAGTAATGAAGAATATAATCAACTTGATCGCTGGTAAGGGAGGTTTCGTCCTTAAAATAAACATCTTTGCTGTAGGTACCTGTCTGAGAAATAACTGAAGCATAATCATCTAAGATGGTTACTGACATATCATAATCCAAAAGTGACAAACTCGTGGAGATTTTCTTAAGATTAGTATATATCTTTAGAGAATTATAATAATATGTGGAATTATCTTTAGTTGTAGCCCATTCTTTTAATTCCGGTATTCTAGTAAATTCTGAAAGTGTTTTTGCTATAACGTTGACGGTAAAGTCAGAATTATTCCCTCGTGTAATAGAAGTTTGTTGAATGGTATTTATATATTGGCTTTTCTGTGTTGTAAAAAAATTTATACTCATAATAACTGAAATGATAGACACTAAAGTTATAATTGAGATAAAAAATGTTTTATAAAGTCTCTTTTTATATTTACCCACTGTTAGATATTCCCTTCAAAAAAATAAATATTATTATTGCTGCATATTTAATTATACCATATTTAGAGAGATGCTATTCTCTTAAGTTCGGATTCTAGCATCTTCTCTAGAGATGGCTTGACTGATAAAAAGGATGTAAGCCTATTGTAGTTAGCAATAAGTTTCTTTATATCCTTCCTATTATTTGATTTTATAGCACGAATTAGGATATTTTTGGGTGTGTGATCCATATCAATGAATTCTACTAGCTGAGTTTTGTAGCCAAGAATCTCAAGAATTTGTGTTCTGATTCCATCTGTCGCTAAAGCTGCAAATCGTTCTTTAATAATCCCATGGTCTAAAAGTGGTGCAAGGATTTCGTTTTCTATTTGGGTATAAGCCTCATGGTGGCAACATGGAACTGATAAGATTACCTTAGCATTCCATCTAACAGCTTTTGCAAGAGCTGCATCTGTAGCGGTATTACATGCATGAAGTGTAACGACCATATCAACTTCATTGTATTGTGCATAGTCTTCGATATCCCCTACTAAAAATCTAAGGTCAGCTAATCCTAGTTTTTTGACGAGATCATTACATGTGTTAATCACATCTTTCTTG
>CAYRAL010000085.1:0-5749 GCA_964422235.1 uncultured Candidatus Epulonipiscium sp.
CACTATAATAAGCCTCTAGCCAAGTAAAAACCTTAGCTAATTGACCCTCTGGATAGTATGAAACGAATATGGCTAGTGCATTGTTTATAAAATGAAGAATCATTCCAATAAAAATAGAACCAGATTGATAAGCTACATAAGCAAAGGCAACACCTAATAAGGTAGTTGGTAGCAATTTAATGGCATATAGGTGCATAGCCCCAAACATTAAACTACTGATTATAATGCCTCTTTTAAAGCGGTCACCAGCACTACATGCGCTTAGCAAATATCCCCTAAATAGCATTTCTTCACAAATAGCTGGCAATACTGCCACTACGACTAAAGTCACCCATATATTGCTATCTGCAAATAAAACACTGTTTAGTTCTTCTAATACTTCAAGGTTTTGCGGGAATAAATATAAGGTTAAATGGGATATTAGATTAACAATTATATATGTGCCTAACCAAAGGAAAAATCCGCCAATAAGATGGGACAAGTGGAATAATTTAAGCCGAAATACTTTTTTTGCTGAATTTTTTGTATAAAGTACAATCCCTAAAGCTAATCCTAACAATATAAACTGACTAGCTCCTACTCCTAGTAGCTTGAATTTGACTTGTAAAAATGTCCCAATATAAAGGAAAATCAATAAAGAAATAGCATATACAGCGATACCATCTCCTAAGCTTGGCATTCGATTAGGAATCATTTGACTTCTTTTTTCCAAAAAGCTAAAACCCCGTCCATTGTCGAATAAGATACTTTCTGAATGATACATTTTAGTAAGCGCCCAAATGCTTATAATAACAAAGGCTAGATTTGATAATAAGACAATTGACATACTAATAAGATCATACTCAAAGGTAAAAACACCCTTCATCAACAAGGCCACATTAGCAATGGGTAACATAGCTGTAAAAGACGTTAACTTAATGGCTGGCACCATTGATATCATGGCTGGAAGCATACCAAAAAACATCAACGGAGATATATTATTTTGTGCTTCCTTAAAGCTACTAGCTAAAGAACAAATGCACATACTAATAGCCGAAAATATCAGGGCAAGTAGGATTAGGCATATGAATGCTACAAAGCCTGGAAGGATCATTCGGCTTAGATTAATAGTGGCTGAAAGCGAGTTACCTTCTTGAGCACCTATACTGATGAATAGATAGCCAACACTTAAAATCATTCCCAGAACATTCAATAAGGCTGTAACAATGGATATGGTTGCTACGGCTAAATATTTACCCATTATGAGTTCTAAATTTGTTAGTGGCATGGTTAATAAGGTTTCTAAGGTACCCCTTTCCTTCTCCCCTGCCATAATATCAATTGCAGGATAGGTAGCCCCTATTAAAATGCCTACAATAAGCATCATAGGCAGGATCATACCCAAAAAGTAACCTGCCATTTCCTCACCCTTTGACACATCTACTTTTTCTGAAGTAATAGGCTCTAGAGTTGTTTTTAAATCTAATCCTGCTAGGCTAATATTGTCTTCTACAAGTTTATTATTATAGCGTTCAAATACCTTACTTAAGGCAGCTGCAGCATCTAAAGAATCCTCTTTAGCATGCTTCATAAAGATTGTGTAGTGAGTTTGACCATCCATCTTTTCTTCTTCTACATATGCAGCAATCTTATCTTGCTCTAAATCTTCCATAGGATTTTCTGACTTTATTTGTTTTAGCTTGCCAAATTCTTGAATATAGCCATCTAAAATCTCTTTTAAATCTGGGCTCATATCAAAATCAAAGACCACTACTTGCTCTTTCTCTGCCACGGCTTGCTCACTAAACGTGGTTAGTTGCAAACTGCCGATCATCATGAGGGGATAAAGAATGACTGGTAATAAAATCATCATAAAAAGAGTTTTTTTATCTCTTAGTAAATCTAACATCTCTTTTTTATAAATTGCTTTCACTGTGTGCTTTCTCATTTTCCCCCTCCTTGCTCAACAATATTTAAAAACGCTTCTCTTAGATTAGACGTATTTGTCATATTCTTTAATTCTTCACTGCTTCCCCTACCGATAATCTTTCCTTGGTGGATCATTAAAATAGTGTCACAGAGGCTTTCTGCTTCCTCCATATAATGAGTGGAATATAAAACGGTTTTTCCATTTTCTTTCTCCGTTTTCATAAATTCTATAATATCCTGACTACTCATAACATCTAATCCTAAAGTAGGTTCATCAAATATGTAAATACTAGGTGAATGGATAAGGCAACGAGCAATAGAGGTTCTTTGGGTTTGCCCCGTTGATAAATACTCAATTCGGTTGTCCCCGAATTCATCCATACGTAGAACCCTAAATATTTCCTCCGTTTTGCCCTCTACCTCTTCTTTGCTCATACCATACAACTCTCCAAAAATACGCAACAATTCCCTAGGGGTAATTCGCCCGTACAACTTGGTATTCCCTGATAAAAATCCAATTTGCTTTTTAATTTCATTAGAGTGATGAACATGGTCATAACCTTCTATTTTTATTTTTCCTTCAGTAGGTGTTAAAATACCGCCTAACATCCTTAGCAAAGTGGTTTTGCCTGCTCCATTAGGCCCAATAATGCCTATAATTTCTCCATTATTGGCCTTAAAACTAATATTTTCTACTGCGTAAAATTCTTCCTTTTTTGTCATTAACCTTTTCTTTCTTTTCCCCTTAAGGTCGTCTTCAACTTTAACCCTTTCAAAAACCTTGCTTATTTTCTCTACTTCAATCATTTCAGTTCCCCTTTTATTAATTTTAAAGTGATCCACTATGTATTCCAGTAAAAACCACCTTAGGACATCTTAACACATCTGTCACAATATTCAAACCTAATTTTAGATAATAAAAAAGAGAATTCAAAGATTTAAAAAATCTATGAATTCTCCTTACATATATATTAGTTGCCAAAGAGCGCTTTGGAAAACTCTTCTGGATTGAATGGCTGAAGATCATCAATCCCCTCACCAACCCCTACAAACTTAACTGGAATGCCCATAGATGAGTGAATCCCAACAACGATTCCACCTTTTGCAGTTCCATCTAGCTTGGTCAAAACAATCCCTGTAATATCTGCTACTTCTTTAAACTGCTTAACTTGTGAAATAGCATTTTGCCCTGTTGTGGCATCTAATACAAGCAGAACTTCTTTGTTTGCCTCAGGGTGTTCTCTCTCAATAACCTTAAAGATTTTTTCCAGTTCCTTCATAAGATTGGTCTTATTATGAAGCCTACCTGCTGTATCGCAGATTAAAATATCTGTTTTCCTAGATTTTGCAGCTTGTAGGGCATCAAAAATAACTGCCGCCGGATCTGATCCCTCAAATTGCTTAATAACGTCTACACCACTACGGTCTCCCCATACTTCAAGTTGCTCTATGGCAGCCGCTCTAAAAGTATCGGCTGCTGCAATCAAAACCTTATTACCTTCACCTTTAAGTTGATTGGCAAGTTTACCAATTGTCGTTGTTTTACCAACACCATTAACACCAATGACAAGTATAACTGTAGGCGTCCCTTTTTGAATATTTAAACCATGGTCTCCTTGGGATATCATCTCCGTAATAATACTGACAATCAAGTCTTTCAGAGCAGCAGGATCTGTTATTTTATTTTCTTTGACTTTGGCCTGGAGTCCTTCCATAATCTCCATTGTGGTAGAGACACCAAGGTCGGCCATAATAAGGGCCTCTTCTAGCTCCTCATATAAGTCATCATCGATTTTAGTGAAGGATTTTAGGACATTATCAACGCCGTCCAAAATATTATCCCTTGTTTTAGTCAGCCCTTGAACTAACTTAGAAAAGAAACCTTTCTTTTTCTCCCCTGGCTCAGGAGTTACTTCCACTTCCATCTCTGGTTCTAGCTTACTAACGCCTTCAGACTCAAGCTCACCTTCTGGTTCTATTTCGGGCTCTAGTTCTGGAGCCGCTTCTGCTTCCATCTCTAGCTCACTAACCCCTTCAGACGCAAGCTTATCGACTAGTTCTTTTTCAGGCTCTAGCTCTGGTTCTGGCTCAGCTTCTGGCTCCACTGCTTCCTCTAGCTCAGGACTTACAATCACTTCTTCTATGTTTTCTTCTTTTTTACCAAATAACTTCTTAAAAAAAGCCATAATCTTTCTCCTTTTCTTTTAAGTTGCTTTAGAGTCACTATAATCCGTTGCTTCATCTAACTGGACTGAAAGAATCTTTGAGACCCCTTGTTCTTCCATAGTAACACCATAGATTGTATCGGCTACAGTCATTGTTCCCTTTCGGTGGGTAATAATTAAAAACTGCATGTTTTCTCCCATTTTTTTGAGATAGTTAGCAAACCTGGCAACGTTAGCATCATCTAAAGCTGCTTCAATCTCGTCTAAAACAGCAAATGGGGATGGCTTTAGTCTTAGAATCCCAAATAATATTGCAATAGCCGTTAAGGCTCTTTCTCCACCTGATAGTAACATCATATTTTGAAGCTTTTTGCCAGGAGGCTGAACATTGATTTCTATTCCAGATTCTAGAACATCATCTGTGTCTGTCAGCTCTAAGAATGCTTGGCCACCTCCAAAAAGTTCTGTAAACACCTTATTAAAATTCTCAGAAATCTTAGCAAACTGTTCTTTAAAAATAACTTCCATTGATACTGTTAGGTTGTCGATTAATTCCAGAAGGGTCTCTTCGGCAGATAATATGTCCTGCTCATGACCTTTCATAAATTCATATCGCTCTTTTACTTCATCAAATTCCTCTATAGCCCCAGTGTTAATAACCCCAAGGCCTCTGATTTGGGCCCTGTAGGTTTGGGAAGCCTTGCGAAGCTCAGAAACTGATATGGCCCCTACGGGATCAGACCCCATAGGGCTGGGGAATGACCCCATAGTACCCACAAAAGCTTTAGCGGATTCATAGGTGACTTCGTATTGGTCCCAGGCCTTACTAAAGATATTTTCTTTCTCAAGCTTGAGCTTGGTGATTCGGCTTTCAACCCTATGAATTTCTTTTTGTAATAAGGAGCTGCTTTCAATTATTTGATCCTGGACTTTTCTTTTTTCCCTTTCGTCTTCATTACATGATTTTATATCCAGACTAGCCTGATTTAGTTTATCATTTTCAATGTCTAATAATTCATTGCATTTTTGAATTTCAAGTTTAAAATTTTGAATCTCTTCTAAAAGCATTTCTTTTAAGTGTTGGCTTTCTTTTAAATGTTCTTCATAAGACTGGTTTTCATTCATATTATAGGCCATATCTTGCTCTAGCCTTCGAGTTTGCTCTTGGGCTGATTTTAAGATTTCTTTTTGAGATGATAGAGACACTTTTAACTCAGTCATCTGAGTCCCTATTAATTCTCCCTGTTTTTTAACTTCTTTCAGCTCTTCTTGTATAATAAGCAATTCTTTTTCCATTTCTTTAACTTCTAGCTGGTTTTTTTTAAGAAGTTCTTCATAGTTATGGGTATCCGTATCCATCTTTTCATGGCGTTTTTTTATTTCTTCTTTTTCTTTTTCAAGGTTTACCCTTTCATTCTCATATTGTTTTAAGCTATTTTCAAGGTTATCTATTTCTATTCTAAGTTCCATCTGCTGCTTCTCTAAATCAGTTTTTTCAGATTGCTTAATCCTTAGGGCCTCTAGATACGCTTGAATTTTTATCCCTATCTTTTCTTCTTTTTCTAGAAGCAATTGCCTATCAAGCTTAGATTGATTGATTATTTCTTGCAATTCTTTTACTTCCCTATCTCTACTAAACATATTGTCTCTGATTTTACTAAAATGGCCACCCGTAA
>CAYRAL010000086.1:0-5683 GCA_964422235.1 uncultured Candidatus Epulonipiscium sp.
AGGGTTCAAAAGGATTTTTAGGTATAGGTGTAAAAGATGCAAGGGTAAAAGTAACACTAAAAGAACAAAAAGAAGAAAAATCAGTATTTGAAGAGTTTGGTATTGAAAAACCCAATCTTAGTATTAAAGATGAAGTAGATCCCATAGTAGTAGGGAAGGCTTTTTTAGCAGAGCTACTAGATAAAATGGATATTCAAGCAGAGATAGAGACCAGTACAACTAAAGACCGAATTAACATGGTTATTAGTGGCGATAAAATGGGACTCCTAATTGGAAAAAGAGGAGAGACTCTAGATGCACTTCAATACTTAGTTAACTTAGTTGTCAATAAAAATACTGAAAAATATACCCGTGTTATTATAGATACTGAAAATTACAGGCAACGTAGGGAAGAAACACTTAAAAAGTTAGCATTCAGATTAGCTAAAAAAGCATCCCAAACAAAACAGAGGATTGTGCTTGAACCGATGAATCCTTATGATCGAAGGATTATCCATTCTACACTTCAAAATAGTAAAACTGTAAAGACCTATAGTGAAGGAAAAGAACCATATCGTAAGATTGTAATTACACCAATTAATGAAGACTAACATAATAATAATAACCTTAAAACCCAGTTGAGTTGCTGGGTTTTTTTACACTTGATGAAAGGAGACAAGAAATGCAATTATATGATACAATATCTGCAATATCAACAGCTCCTGGCACAGGGGGAATAGGTATTATCAGAATTAGCGGAAATGATGCTATTAAAATTGCAGATAAAATATTTAAGAGCAAATCAGGTAAAAGCCTAATGGATTGTAATTCACATACAATTAATTATGGGCATATTATTGATTTACAAACAGAAAAGGTAATAGATGAAGTTTTAATTATGTTAATGAAAGGTCCGAGGACCTTTACTACAGAAGATGTTATAGAGATTAATTGCCACGGTGGTCCATTACCAGTAGAGAAAGTATTACTAGCAACTTTAGAAGCAGGGGCAAGACTTGCAGACCCTGGAGAATTTACAAAGCGTGCCTTTTTAAATGGGCGTATTGATTTATCACAAGCAGAGGCGATTATTGATGTTATTGAATCTAAAACAGATAAATCATTATCACAAGCAATTGGTCAATTAGAAGGAAACTTGTCTAAGAAGATCAAAGAGTACCAGAGTGATATTATCAGTGTAATTGCTCAAATAGAAGTATCCATTGATTATCCTGAGTATGATATAGACGAATCAGACCAGCTTGACTACAAAGATGAAATTATACTGGTAAAACAAAAAATGGAGAATCTTCTAGGCACAGCAGATACTGGTAAAATGATTAGAGAAGGTGTTAGCACAGCCATTATTGGCAAGCCAAATGTAGGGAAGTCTTCTCTTTTAAATGCATTGCTACAAGAAAATAAAGCAATCGTCACAGATATCCCAGGTACAACAAGGGATATAGTGGAGGCATATTTAAATATAGATGGAATTCCCTTTAAGCTACTTGATACAGCAGGCATTAGGGAAACACAAGATATTGTAGAAAAAATTGGTGTAGGACTTTCTAAAACAACCATGGAAGAAGCAGATCTTATCATAATGATTTTAGATAGCTCAATGGAATTAACCAATGAGGATAAAGAAATAATAGAGAGTACTAAAGGAAAGAATATAATATTTGTACTAAATAAGGAAGATTTACCACCTATGATTACCCGGGAAATATTAGAAAAATATACAGAGGATCATCCGGTTATTGATATCTCTACAAAAAATCAAAAAGGTATACAAGAGCTTCAAGTAGCCATGAAGGCTTTTGTAAATAAAGGGCGTGTGGAAGTATCAACAGAGGCTACAATTGCTAATGTAAGACATAAAGAAGCACTTGTTAAGGCAATTCAAAGTCTTGAAAAAGTGATAGAAACAATTAATCTAGGTATGCCAGAAGATTGCATGGCAATAGATTTACATGATGCATATGGTTATTTAGGTATGATTATTGGTGAAACTATAAAAGAAGAAATTATAAGCGAGCTTTTTACTCGTTTTTGCTTAGGTAAATAAAGGAGAAAAGGATGTCATATATAGCACAAAATGTAGATGTTGTAGTTATCGGAGGTGGACATGCTGGCTGTGAGGCAGCACTAGCCTCTGCAAGGATGGGAAAAGAAACCATTATATTTACCATGAACTTAGACAGTATCGCTATGATGCCATGTAACCCTAATATAGGTGGTACTTCTAAAGGACACTTGGTGAGGGAAATAGACGCCCTAGGTGGAGAAATGGGTAAAAATATAGATAAGACCTTTCTTCAGTCTAAAATGCTTAACACTGCCAAAGGACCAGCAGTACACTCTTTAAGGGCACAAGCTGACAAGTATGGCTATGCAAAAGCAATGAAAAAAACATTAGAGAACACCCCTAATTTAAAAATAAAGCAAGCTGAAATTGTTGAGATACAGCTAGAAGATGGACAAATTGCAGGGATTATAACGTCATTAGGTGCTATTTATTCATGTAAGGCGGTTATATTAGCAACAGGTACCTACTTAAACGCACGTTGTTTAACAGGGGAGCATGTAGAACACTCAGGCCCTGATGGGCTTAAAAGTTCTAAATCTTTAACCAAAGCACTTAAAGACTTAGGTATTGAGATTGCTAGGTTTAAGACGGGAACACCTTGCCGGGTTGATCGAAATAGTATTGACTTATCTAAAATGGAACCACAATATGGAGATGACATGATTGTACCTTTTTCTTTCGAAAATACTCAGGAAGATATTAAACGAGATCAACATCCATGTTATCTTGCTTATACAAATAAAAATACCCATGATTTAATTAATGCCAATCTTCACCGTTCTCCTATGTATTCTGGGGCAATTGAAGGTGTTGGGGCCCGTTATTGCCCCTCTATTGAAGATAAAGTTGTTAGGTTTGCAGATAAAGATCGGCATCAAATATTCCTTGAACCAGAAGGATTAGAGACGACAGAAATGTACGTACAAGGCCTTAGTTCATCCTTACCTGAAGAGGTTCAAGTTGATATGCTTAGAACTATTCCGGGAATGGAAAGGGTTGAAGTTATGCGAACAGGGTATGCTATAGAATATGATTGTATAAACCCAACCCAACTTACAGCAAGTTTAGAATTTAAAACTATTAAAGGATTTTTTAGTGCAGGTCAAATGAATGGAAGCTCTGGATATGAGGAAGCTGCAGCACAGGGACTGATTACTGGGATTAATGCAGTAAATTATATAGAAGGCAAAGAGCCAATGATCATCGATAGGTCAGAAGGATATATAGGCGTATTAATTGATGATCTAGTTATTAAAGGAACCAATGAACCTTACCGAATGATGACCTCAAGAGCCGAGTATCGCCTGTTGCTACGACAAGACAATGCAGATTTACGCTTAACACCAAAAGGGTATAAGGCAGGCTTAATATCAGAAGAAAGATATAATGCTTTTCTACAAAAAAGAGAAGCCATTGATACAGAAATGAAAAGGCTTAAAAAGACACATATTAGTAATACAGATACTGTCCAAGAGATTTTAAAAAAGCAAAACTCTACCATGTTAAAATCAGGCAGCTCACTTTTTGAGTTGTTAAAAAGACCAGAAATAAGTTATGAAGCTCTAGAAGCTGTAGACACTGAGAGACCAATACTCCAACAAGATGTAATAGAGCAAGTTATGATTGAATTAAAATATGAGGGGTATATATACAGGCAGCGTCAACAAGTCGAACAATTTAAGAAGCTAGAACAAAAAAAGATTCCACAAGAGATAGATTATAATAATATAAAGGGACTTAGAATTGAAGCAAAACAGAAACTTAGTGCAATGAAGCCTATCTCTATAGGGCAAGCATCGCGTATTTCAGGGGTTTCTCCAGCAGATATATCTGTACTTTTAATTTATCTAGAACAATGGGGAGCAAGAAAGGCTAGTTTGGTGAAAGAAAATGACTGAGTTAGAGATATTAAAATTAGGTGCTGAAGAAATAGGTGTAAGCCTTACAGATAAGCAAATTAATCAATTTATGTCCTATATGGAGATGTTGATTGAATGGAATAAAAAGCTGAATTTAACAGCTATAATAGAACCAACGGATATTATTAAAAAGCATTTTTTAGATTGCCTAAGTGTATCAAGTATGGCGGAATTTAAAAGATCAGGAAGCTTAATTGATGTTGGAACTGGTGCAGGATTTCCGGGATTACCACTAAAGATTGCATTTCCAGAAATAGAAGTGACACTAGTCGATTCTTTGCAAAAAAGAATTGGGTTTTTAGAAGCAGTCGTAGAGGAACTTGAACTTAAAAATGTAAAATGCATTCATGGTAGAGCTGAAGATTTAGGAAAAAATGAACTGTATAGAGAACAGTTTGATATGTGTGTCTCTAGGGCAGTAGCCCACCTGGCAGTATTATGTGAGTACTGTTTACCTTTTATTAAAAAGGGCGGTAAGCTTTATTCTTTTAAAGCCCAAGATATTCAAGAGGAAAAAACAAAAAGTAAAGAAGCAATTGATATACTTGGGGGAAAAATTGAGCTTATTCAAGATACTTCTATCCCATATACGGATATTACCCATAGTATGATTCAAATAGGCAAAATTGAACATACACCTGAAAGATATCCAAGAAAAGCAGGTAAGCCATCAAAATCTCCTTTAGGAATTAAAAAATAAACAATATATGGTAGTTTAAGAGAGTTTGATGTGGTATCATTATGAGGTTAGTGGAAATATTTGTTAAGGGGGATTATTGACTGATGCAGGAAAACTTAGAGATAAAATACATTCAAGTAGATAAGATAAGGCCTAATCCATATCAACCTAGAAAGTTCTTTGAGCAGTCGGCTTTAGAAGAATTAGCTAGTTCTATTAGAGAACATGGGTTAATACAACCTATAACTGTAAGGGTTATTGGTGATGCTTATCAGTTAATAGCAGGTGAACGCAGATTAAAGGCATCTAGATTAATAGGTTTAGAAAAGATACCGTCAGTAATAACTGAGGTAAGCAACCAAGATAGTGCAGTACTAGCATTGATTGAAAACCTACAAAGAAAAGATCTTAATTTTATAGAGGAGAGTCAGGCTTACTATGATATAATGAAAGATCATGGTTATACGCAACAACAATTAGCTAAAAGTATTGGTAAAAACCAATCTACAGTTGCCAATAAGCTAAGATTACTCAAGCTACCAAGTGAAGCCGTTAAAATGATATTAGATCATAACTTAAGTGAACGTCATGCTAGAGCATTACTTAGGCTTCCAGATAAAAAAACACAACTAAAGGCTTTAAAGCTTATTATTGATAAGGATTTAAACGTAAAACGTACAGAAGAAATGATTGAAAAAATCCTTATAAGTTTTACCCAGGAAGATAAGGTGAAAAAAGAAGAGAATAAAAAAATAAGAAGGTTTTTAAATGATATTAGATTATTTACCAATACAATTACACAAGCTGTAGATATTATTCAGCAATCAGGAATAGATGCTAAATACACAATGAAAGAAAAACCAGACGGATATGAAATTAAAATAAAAATTCCAATGAAATAAGTTTTGGGGGTATAATGATGAATGAGAAAATCAGTAAAAAGACTATCATAATGGTACAATGTGCAGTTTTTTTGGCAATGTCATTTGTAGTAAGAATAGTTGAACAAAGCTTTCC
>CAYRAL010000087.1:0-4598 GCA_964422235.1 uncultured Candidatus Epulonipiscium sp.
AAACATTACGGTATTGAATGGTTCCCTGAAACAGGGCCTGAGTATACTGTGCAAGTATCTATTTTAAAGGATATTGCAACCCTTACAATTGACACAACTGGGAGCCAAGGACTTCACAAACGTGGCTACAGGCAAAAACAAGGGGGAGCCCCTTTAAAGGAAACCTTAGCAGCAGCCCTTATACAAATTAGTTACTGGAATAAAAACCGTGTATTATATGATCCCTTTTGTGGGTCTGGGACCATTCCAATTGAAGCCGCTATGATTGCCAGAAACATCGCACCAGGCCTTGGCCGTGATTTTGCCTGTTCAAAATGGCCACAACTAGGAAATCAGTTATGGAAAGCGTTAAGACAAGAAGCCTACGATAGCATTGACTTAGATACAAAAGTTGATATCCATGGCTCTGATATTGATCGCCATGCTGTTTCTGTTGCCCAAGAAAATGCTGTAGCAGCTGGGGTAGATGATTGTATCTCATTTTTTGTAAAATCTGTTCATAAAACCCAGCTCCCACGTATACCTTACGGTGTGGTCATTACAAACCCACCATACGGCGAACGTCTAAGTGATGAAGAACAAGTTAAAGGACTTCATCAGTCCCTTGCCAAGGCTTTCAATTCTGATCCTACTTGGTCTTTATACGCCATTACCTCAGCAACTTCTTTTGAATCAGATTTAGGCAAAAAGGCAAATAAAGTACGGAAATTATTTAACGGACGAATTGCAGTTAATTTATATCAATACTTCGGACCTCGCCCACCAAAGCCTTTATAATAACTGCTGGGTTCCGTAGGCTTGTGCAATGGTGTCTACTTTTTGGCTAAATTCTTGAAGGGCATCTACATCCCCGTCTTCCCATAGCTTCCAAAATGTCTCGTATAAATCATTCATTTCTTGGGTATCGGAGATGCTAGTAAGCCCTTTAATACTTTCAAATATGTCAGCTATAACATTTGATTCCATTTGGAACTGTTTCTGTGCTTTCATTACTTCTTCGCGTATTTCTGCCATTTCCTGATCTAATAAGTAGGCTGCTTCTGCTGCTTTACTAATTCTCTCTTCAATGTGCTTAGGCATGTTTTTTTTATATTTATATCGTAAAGAATGTTCAATTGTTGCCCAAAAATTCATAGCCAGAGTTCTTATTTGGATTTCTGAAAAAACAATCTTTTCTCCAAATGCTGTTTGGATTGGATACTTAATAATCATATGAAAGCTACGATATCCACTTCTTTTCATATTTTCTATGTAGTCCCGTTCTTCTACAATAAATAAATCTTTCCCATCCCTGTCCCTAATAATATCCACAACTTTATATATATCTCCTACAAATTGACACATAATCCTAATACCTGCAATATCTTCTATTTTTTCTTCTAATTCTTCTAAAGGTATGTTCTTCTTTTTAGATTTCTCTATAATACTAGATATTGTCTTAACACGCCCTGTTACAAATTCAATGGGAGAATATTCATCTAACAACCTATATTCATTCCTAATACTTCTGAACTTTACTTTTAGTTCTTCTACTGCTTGTTCGTATGGAACTAGTATATGTTTCCACTTTCTCATCTCCATATTCTTCCACCACCTTTACCACTAATATGATTTTATATTTATTATACCAAATTAAAATCTTAATTCAATGAATATTTAGACCCTAAATAGTTCATATTTATTTATTTTTCTCATATATTGTACAAACACCTATGAGAAGGAAGTGATCCCATTGTCAAAGAACACCCTTGTAATAAGTACTTTGATTTTAACCCTTGCAAGTTTTATTACCCGAATTTTTGGATTTATATTTAGAGTATATATGTCTAATGTTATGGGTGCCGAGGCCCTTGGTCTTTATCAGCTAGTTTTTCCTATTTATATTTTGGCCTGGACAATATCTGCCGCGGGAATTTCTGTAGCGGTTTCACAGCTTGTAGCTACTGAAACTGGAAAAGGTCAAAGTGGTAATGCCCTTCGTATTGGCAAAATGGCTGTTTTTTTATCTGTCTCTATAGGATGTGTTATATCTGTTATCCTTTATTTATTTGCTGAGCCAATTGCTAGTCTAATTATCCAAGAACCTCGGACGGTTCTATCTCTTAAAATTTTAAGTGCCTGTATCCCTTTCATGGCCGCTTCATCAAGTATAAAAGGGTATTTTTATGGAAAACAAGAAATGGGTAAACCTGCAATTACTCAAATAATAGAACAATCTATTCGCATGATTACAATCTATTTATTTACTGGATTTTTTATTTCTAAAGGCCTAGGATATGCCTGTGCTCTTGGGGTACTTGGTATTTCAGCCGGTGAAATCATATCCTTTTTCTATGCTTATCTCTCTTATAGAAAATATATTAGAAAAAAGCCAGTATCTCAGGTTACTCTGCCTAGATACAAGGCCCTGGTAGTTCTTTCTTCTTTTGCAGTTCCATTAACATTAAACCGGGTTATAACTTCTTTATTGCAATCTGGAGAAAATATTTTAATTCCCATAAAATTACAGGAATTCGGCCTCACAAACCATCAAGCACTAAGTGTATATGGTCAGTTAACAGGGATGACAATGCCTCTTATTTTCTTTCCTTCTGTTATTACTGCCTCCCTAGCTACAGCACTAATTCCAGCTGTTTCTCATGCCAAGGCTGCCAGAAATCAAGATCAGCTTCAGTTTACAGTGTCTAAGACAATTCAATTCACCCTACTGATTGGTATCGGCGCAACTGCTCTTTTTATGTCCTTACCACACGAAATTGCCAAGGTTATTTATAACCAACCAGCTGTTGGAAATATGCTTTATGCCTTATCCTTCATCTGTCCATTTTTCTATCTCCAGTCAACACTTTTAGGTGTCTTAAATGGCCTTGGAAGACAGTTTGAAACTGTTATGAGCAGTATTCTTGGATCAGGTATTTGCATTGCCATTATTTATTTTGTCGTGCCTTATAAAGGCATTATTGGATTCATTGCAGGCCTAATCATATCATCATCTGTTGTTACGATTTTACATCTTTCAAATGTATTAAAGTATACATCTATCCCCATTGATGTGGTTAATTGGTTTATAAAACCCGCCCTAGCTGCAGCGGCTGGCGCCCTAACCATGAGGTATGTGTTGCACAATCTCTTGATTAATGTATTTTCTTTGCTTGTGTCAACCCTAATAGCCATTGGGGCTCTAGGGACTTTCTACATATTATTTTTGTTTTTATTAGGGTCTATTACCCTAGATGATATTCGTATCTTAAGTAAATAACTATTTTTTAAAATCATAATAGGTTTTGCCTACTAATTCATCAGGCAAATACTGCTGATCTACATAGTTGCCCGGATAGTCATGGGGGTATTTGTAACCAGTTCCTCTTCCCAGCTTAGAAGCTCCTTGATAGTGGGCATCCCTAAGATGAGAAGGCAAATTCTCAATTTGAATATCCTTAACATCTTGAAGGGCCTGGTCAATGGCCAAATAAGCCGCATTGCTCTTAGGGGCTAAGGCTATATAAGTAGCCGCCTGTGAGAGTATAATGCGCCCCTCTGGCATTCCAATTCGTTCTAGTGCCAGCATTGCATTAGTTGCTACTACTAAGGCCTGTGGATCCGCATTACCTACGTCCTCAGCCGCAGCAATAATAATTCGCCTAGCAATAAATTTGGGATCCTCACCGGCATAGATCATTCTAGCTAAATAATAAACCGTAGCATCAGGATCTGAGCCCCTCATGCTTTTTATAAAGGCAGAAATAGCATCATAATGCTGATCACCATTTTTATCATAACCAATTGCTCTTTTTTGTATACATTCCTGTGCCACTTCTAGTGTAATCTCAATTTTCCCATCTTTATTTCGCTCCGTTGTGGTAACTGCAAGTTCGATTGCATTCAGGGCTGCCCTAGCATCCCCATTAGAAACTGCCGCCAAAAATGCCAGTGCCTCATCATGAATAATAGCCTCATAAACACCAAGACCTTTTTCCTCATTATTAAGAGCCTCAACAATTAGTTCCTTAATATCTTCCTTGGTTAAAGGATGTAACTCAAATACCTGAGATCTTGAAAGCAAGGCCCTATTAACCTCAAAATAAGGATTTTCTGTTGTAGCACCTATAAGGATAACTGTTCCATCCTCTACATGTGGTAACAAAGCATCCTGTTGGGCCTTGTTAAATCTGTGAATCTCATCAATAAAAAGAATGGTCTTTTTTCCAGTCATGCCATGGGATGTCTTTGCATTCTCCACGGCTTCTACAATATCCTTTTTACCCGATGTTGTTGCATTTAGTTCTACAAAATTAGCTTTGCTTGTGTTGGCTATAATCTGTGCCAATGTGGTCTTTCCTGTTCCTGGTGGCCCATAAAAAATAATAGACCTTAGCTGATCTGATGCAATGGCCCTATATAATAATTTATCCTTAGCAATAATATGTTTTTGGCCTACAAAATCCTCCAGGGTTAGAGGCCTAATTCTTGCAGCTAAAGGTGATTCCTTTTTTCGGTTTTTCTTGTGCATATAATCAAATAAATCCATGTTTTCACCCTTTTCTTGTTCGTCCTTTGATTTTAATTATATCATACTAGGCAAAAGAGGGACAGTCCCC
>CAYRAL010000087.1:4608-5354 GCA_964422235.1 uncultured Candidatus Epulonipiscium sp.
ACTTTAGCGTGGTGAAGTGGGGACTGTCCCTCTTTTTTCTTGACTTATGGCTCTTGTGTGATATAGTAAAATTGAAAAGGAGGACACTATTTTATGTTCGAGAATAATCAAAAATTTACAGATAAATATAGTTTTTATGGAAAATATACACCTCAGGAACTACTTGAGACTCATGGTAGCCCCTTATATGTTTACAATGAAGATATTTTAAGGGCAAGATGTAGGGAGTTAAAGAATCTTGTATCATACAAAAATTTCACCCCACATTATTCAATTAAAGCCAATTCAAATCTACACTTACTTCGCATTATAAGGGAAGAAGGACTTCATGCTGATGTTATGTCTCCTGGGGAACTTCATGTGGCTTTAAAGGCTGGATTTACCAGTGATGAGCTGTTCTTTATTCCAAATAATGTTGCTGATGATGAACTTCAGTATGCCATTGATCATCATGTTTTAGCTAGTATGGATTCTATTTCACAGCTTGAAAGATATGGTAAACTTAACCCAGGCGGCAAGGTTGCTATACGCTTTAACCCTGGTGTTGGTGCAGGTCATTCTGATAAAGTCATTACAGGTGGCGAAAATACTAAATTTGGCGTAAATATGTCTGATGTGGACCAAGTAAAACGTACGCTTGAGGAGTACAATCTTACCCTTGTAGGTATTAACCAGCATATTGGATCTCTTTTTATGGAAAGCACGCCTTAAAAAGAGATCCAATATGCTGGTTAATACCTACAAGG
>CAYRAL010000087.1:5364-5683 GCA_964422235.1 uncultured Candidatus Epulonipiscium sp.
CCAGCATATTGGATCTCTTTTTATGGAAAGCACGCCTTATATTGAAGGTATTAATTCTATTTTAGCTATTGCTAAAGAATTTGATGATTTAGAGTTTGTAGACTTAGGTGGTGGCTTTGGAATTCCTTATCATAAGCAAGATGGGGAAGAAAGACTTGACCTTAAGCTACTTGGACAAGAACTAGATCAAGTTATAAATGACTTTGTATTAGATTATGGTAAAGAGATTAATATACAAATTGAACCTGGTCGTTATGTTACTGCTGAGTGCGGTGTGCTACTTGGAACTGTCAATACTATAAAAAATAGTTATAACCGA
>CAYRAL010000088.1:0-5678 GCA_964422235.1 uncultured Candidatus Epulonipiscium sp.
CCTCAATTCCATGCTTTTTTTGCCTCCTCCAAATCTCCTTGCATAAAAAGCATAGCATTGAGGGCTCCTATTGAGGTCCCTGAAATAACCTTTATATGTTTAGCAATCCCCAGTTCCTCTAGTGCCTGCCAAACTCCTATTTGATAGGCACCCCTTCCACCCCCACCTCCTAAAACCAATCCTAATTTCATTTTTCTAACCACCTTATCTCTATCATTATATTTATATATAGTATATCATTACTCTATAATTGGGTAAATAAAAACAAACCCCTTACTCAAAGAGGTTTGCTTTCTTTAATTAATATATTTAGTTTTAAACCAGTCCTGACAAAACAGATGATCTTACAATGATTCCCAAGAGCTTATGATCTTCATCTGTAACTGCTATTGGGTACTTGGTTTCGGAGGCTTCACTTATTAACTCCTGGATATAATTTTCAGGTGACGTTGTAAAGTAATCTTGCCTTAAAATATCTTCTAATTTCTTTTTGTCTTTAATTGCTTCTAAGGTATCCTCCATGGTTACAATGCCTTGTAGTCTCATGCCTTTATCCACAACAAATACGCTGGCTATGCCATTGGCACGCATTTCTTTTAGGGCGACATTGGGCCCATCTTTTAAAGATACTAATGCTGTAGATTTGGTCATAATATTTTTAGCTTGAAGTATCTTTGTACGATCTATATCTCTTACAAAGTCTTCAATATATTCATTAGATGGAGACTCTATAATTTGCTCTGGTGTACCTACCTGTACTATTTTAGCGTCTTTCATTACCGCAACTCGGTCTCCTAGCTTGAAGGCTTCATTAATATCGTGAGTAATAAAAATAATAGTTTTTTGGAGTTTTGATTGTAAACTTAGAAGTTCTAACTGCATCTCACGCCTAATTAAAGGGTCTAGTGCACTAAATGGCTCATCCATTAACAAGACATCTGGATCATTAGCAAGAGCACGGGCTAGACCAACACGCTGCTGCATCCCGCCACTAAGCTCGTTAGGGTACATATTTTCCCAACCATCTAATCCAACTATCTCAATATTCTTCATTGCAATCTCTCTTCGCTCCCCTGCCGGGACACCCCTAACTTCTAGGCCATACTCAACATTTGCCAAAACAGTTTTATGTGTTAAAAGCCCAAAGTGCTGAAATACCATTGCAATCTTATTCTGTCTCATATGTCTAATTTGGTTTTTATCATATTTGACAATATTCTCTCCATCAAGGTATATATTCCCTGCTGTAGGCTTATTGAGTAAGTTTAAGCAACGGATAACACTGGATTTACCACTACCTGAAAGCCCCATAATAACAAAAATCTCACCATCATATACCTCAAAAGAAACTCCACCAACCCCTACTGCCTGACCTGTTTCCTTTAAGATTTCATCTTTGGTCTTACCCTTCTTCAGCCTTTTTAGGCCTGCCTGCGGTTTGCTTCCAAATATCTTTATTAAATTCTCAACTTTTATTTTTGTTTCCATTTTAGCACGCACCCTACTCTTTGCTTTCATTCTGATAGTTAAATTTATTAGCCACACCTTGTGTCAGCCTATCAATAATAACCGCTAAAAACACAATACTGATTCCTGCCTCAAATCCCATGGCTATGTCTAGTCTGTTAATAGATGTTAAAACATTCAGACCAAGTCCTTTAGCACCAATCATTGATGAGGTAACAACCATGGCCATAGCCATCATTGTTGTTTGGTTGATCCCCGTCATAATCGTCGGGAATGCCTGTGGTAATTCTACTTGTAACAAAACCTTCCAAGGTGGACTACCGAACGAGTGAGCTGCTTCTAACATCTCTTTAGAAACACCTCTGATTGCTAAGGTTGTCAAGCGTATAGCCGGTGGTGTTGCATATATAATTGTAGCAAATACAGCAGGAACCATCCCTAATCCAAAAAACATAACTGCTGGGATTAAGTAAACAAAACTTGGCATGGTCTGCATAGCATCTAGTAATGGGTTAATAAAAGTAGATGCCCTTTTACTATAAGCGGCCAAAATCCCTAAGGGAACGCCAATAATAACTGAGATTAAAACTGATGTAATAACAATTGCAAGTGTTATTGCCATCTCTTGCCAAAGTCCCATTCCACCAATAACAAATAGCATGACGCCATATATCACGCCGGACTTCCATGTGCTTACGTAAATACCTAATAAAACAACTAGTAAAATAATAAGATACCATGGAATCCACATTATAAAATTTTGAATGGCTAATAAAAATCCTAGTGTACCCTTGGTTATTGCATCAAACACTGCATCCCCATTAGTAACTAACCAGTCTACTAGGGCCTCTATATAGCCACCTATATTAAATTGAATTATATCTGGAAAATTGCTCATAATCCTCTACAACCATATTTATATATATGACTGTAACTTCACCACCCCTTCAGTCTAGTTAAGTGCTGCTTTTACCTTTTCAGCGACATCTCCTGGCAACCATGATGTCCATAATTCCTCATACTCTTCAAAAAACCACATAGCGGCTTCTTTTGTCTCCGTATCATTATCTTGCATATAGGCAAGAACATCACTTGTGATCTGGCTACTTGTTTTATAATTGGATAAAAACTCAACCAGTTCTGGTGCTTGGTCTACTAAATCTTTATAGACAGCTACGGTAACTGGCATAGGTGGAAAAGCAGATCCATATCCGTTTTCCCATTTGTCCTTGTCATATGGTTCTTCTTCTAATAATGTCATATCATACTTACCTAGAACCCATGTTGGTTCCCAGTAATATCCTACCCACGGCTCACCTTTTTCTACTGCTCCTGCAAGTGATGCACTAAGACCTGTATCTGATCCTGGACTAAAATAGTTAAATGTCTTATCCAGCCCATAAGTTTCTACCTTAGTCTGCATAATATTATCCACATTCCATCCTGGTGGTGATCCGTATATTCTACCCTTAGTTGGTTCTTCTTGATCCTTAAATACTTCCCAGTAATTTTCTAAATCTTGAATTGTTTTTAAATTGGGTGTAAGTGGTTCAATACCTTGTTCCGTATCACCCTCTATTAAGTAAGTCGGTACATATAAGCCTTGGGCATTATCATCAAAGTTAATCGATACTTCTTTGATATCACCAGCTGCAATTGCTTCTGGGTACACCTCAAGCAAGTTATCTGTCCATACCTCCATATAAACATCTATATCACCTTTTCTAAATCCTGCAAATGTCGCTGCGGTTGAACCAGGTAATATATCTGTCTCATATCCATATCCCTCTTCTAAGATAAATCCTGCTATATCATTGTGGATTTGTATACTCTCCCACCCTGCATCAGCAAATATAATTGTCTTTTTCCCATCCTCGCCAGTACTTTTACCACTATTAGAGCATCCTCCTAGTATTGCTAATGTTACGCCTAGTGCTAAAACCCTAACTAATAATGTCTTCTTACTTTTTTTGATTGTCATAACTTTCCTTTCTTGTTCCCTAATTTGTTTTGTATTGTTTTTACAAAACTAACAACCCAATTCTACAACACAAGTTGTTAGTTGTCAAATCCAGGGACAGCCCCCACTTTAGTGCAGTGAAGCAGGGACTGTCCCCTAAAGTCAAAAGCCACATACGCTAGTATGTGACTTTTGGCTTTTATTTTTCATTTAAGAATAATCTTACAGCATCGTACACTTCTGGGTCACCTATAACAACTAAAACATCCTCTTTTTCAAAAGTTGCATAAGGTCCTGGTGATAATATAATTTCATCTTTTCTTTTTATACCAACAATGGTTGAACCTGTATATTGCCAGAACTTAACATCCTCGATTGATTCTCCAATTATTTTAGAGTCTGGGGGGATTTCTATTTCTAAGGGTGTTATGGGAGAAATATTGCTTAGTGTTCCCGAATAATCAATAATCTTACCAATTGATTCCATAATTTTCTTATCAATTTGTTTTTTCTGATTGGTTAATGAAATAATCCTTTTTTTGTGATGTTCTATACTTTCTATATTCTGAAACTTATTAATATAAAAAAAGGCATTTTCTTTAGATAGAACATTTATTCCACTTCCTCTTGAAGATTCGACAACGCCTACATCTTCTAAAAGTTTAATGGCTCTTCTGATGGTTTCGGGGGATACATTATATTTCCCTGCAAGGGTTGATCTGCCATGTAACTTTTGTCCTTCTTTTATACGTCCTTTATAAATGGCATTTGCAATATCTAATGATATTTTTTGATACCTTGGTAATGATGTTTCTTCAAAAATAACTTTCACCTCATTCTATTATTTCGTAATAAGTGTGCCAGCTTTACCATTCATCGCATCCTTTAAAGAATCCATAGATGTGATAATCATTCTTCCGCCACCATTTTCTACATAGTTAATGGCAGCACCTATTTTGGGACCCATACTACCTGCTGGGAATTGACCTTCCCCAGCGTACTTCTTTGCCTCTTCAGTTGTTAGAGTTGATAAAAATTTCTGGTCAGGCTTACCGAAATTGTAAACTACATTAGGAACCCCTGTCAAAATAACAAGGTTCTGGGCACCTATTAGATTTGCCAATAAACTAGATGCATAGTCTTTATCTACAACTGCTTCTATGCCCGTTAAGATCCCACTTTCCTCAGTAACTGGTATGCCACCACCACCAAGAGCAATAACAATATGCCCTTCCTCAACTAGCTGTTTAATCGTTGCTTTTTCAATAATATCTGTCGGCATTGGAGATGCAACGACTCGTCTATATCCTCTACCACTATCTTCTACTATATCATAGCCTTTTGTTTTAGCTAATTCTTCTGCTTCTTCTCGGCTATAAAAGGGTCCTATTGGTTTTGTAGGATGTTTAAATGCCAGATCCTTCTTATCAACAACTATTTGGGTTAACACACAAAGCACTGATTTTTTTATATTTCTTTTTCTTAGGGTATTACTTAAAGATTTTTGAATCATGAAGCCTAACTGCCCCTGTGTCTCTGCTACACAAACATCTAGGGGTGCTGTTGGGACAATTTCTTTTGCTGCCTCGTTTTGGAGTAGAATATTACCTATTTGTGGACCATTACCATGGGTGATAATAATATTATATCCTTCTTCAACAAGGTCAGCAATATAACCGCAACTTTCTTCTATATTGTTGTACTGCTCCTCTATGGTGCCCTTTTGTCCTTCACGTATTATTGCATTTCCACCTAGAGCAATTACGATTGTATCTTTCATAGAATGCCTCCTCTATAGTCCTTATATGTATCTATTGGTAATTATACTCTCATTTAAATTACATGACAATATATTCTTCTTTCATTTACGTCTTTTTTATATATTATCCTCTAATAATTTATTTAGATTCTCACCAATTTCTGCAACTTCTTCCATAGCATTAGAAATTTCAGTGGTAGTACTTACTTGTATTTCTGTTCGAGCTGAAATTACGTCAAAATGAGTCGCATTTTCTTCTAGAACAGCTGCTATTTCAATAATATCTTTATCTATTATATTAAATTCTTGTTTTATCGCCGTAACGATTTCAAATTCCTCAGCTATTTTTTCTCCTACCAAATTAAAGTTGTTTTTCATGCTAAGAATTTTTTCATCTAAAGATCCCATTGCATTATATCCATTTTGTACGGCTAACTGACTACCACCAACCTCATCAATAGCTGTATCTGCCGATTCTATTAGTTCCATTAT
>CAYRAL010000089.1:0-2584 GCA_964422235.1 uncultured Candidatus Epulonipiscium sp.
CTCTGTAACTAGATTCGAATATACTCTTCTTATCACAGTCTTTAAATTGTTTTAATTATATTAATCATATGTTAATATTTTCATCAATGTAAGAATTTAAATATTTTAACTGCTGAACAAAAAACTTAATTCTTCTCGCTCTGATTCTATATGGTTTTCTATTATTTTCTTAGCTTTGCTAATGTCTTTATCTTTACATGCTTCTATAAGAATTCTATGATCTATATTAGCTTTCTTAGTATCTTCTGTTAAGGTCAATTGTAGCATTGTATAACGCTGAATGGTTACAAATAATTTTTCTATGGCATTGATTATTTTTTCATTTTTAGTTGGTAGATACAAACTTTCATGAAATAAGCAGTTTAAACGACTCCACTCTACTGGATTATTTTCATTTTCCATTTGGGTGCAAATAGATTCAAATCTATTAATATGCTCATCTAATAGGTTTGGTATGGCTTGCTTTATTGCGCCCGTTTCTAAAATAATCCTTAGCTGAAAAGATTCATTCATCTCATCTAAAGATAAATCAGTTACGACAGCTCCTTTATTCCTAACACATTTAACTAGCCCCTGTACCTCTAGTTGAATAATGGCTTCTCTGACTGGTATTAAGCTAACATTAAACTGTTGTGCAATTTTTTCTTGTTTTAACTGAGTGCCACCACTGATTTGACCACATATAATTTGTTCTTTAAGAGTTTCTGATATGGTAATTGGCATATTTCTAAAATTTTTAATTCTTTTAAGTTTATATTGCCATCCTCAGTATTCATTTTACACCAATCTTCTAATAATCGTCTCATTATCTCCAGGAATTAAATCGATTACAGGTACTTCAATCAAAGTATAAGCACCTGCTTGTTGGTTCATGGTTGCCCTGGCTGCACATACGAGTACTTGGGATGTTAAGGCAGGATTATTAATTGTCATACTATAGTTAAATAGTTGATTTTGAGTTTTGCCGGAGACCCCTTTTCGCTCCATTGCTACGCCATGTCCCATATCTGTTAAGAGACTCACATCGTCTACCTGTGTAACGATGGTTTCACTGCTTATAAAATAGGAATCATTTTTAATCCTTTGCTGGACCTCATTAAAGTCGGCCCCCTCCTCTAGTTCAACATACACCATTCTACGGTGTATACCTGTTCCAGTAGGGATTGTCATAGATAATGCATCTTTTACACCGTCTTGAGATTTTGCCGCTACCGTATGGCCCATACTCATGCCAGGGCCAAAATTAGTATAGGTGATTCCTTTTGGGGCCATAGCTTCCATTAGAACACGCATGATAGAATCCGTACCTGGGTCCCAGCCTGCAGAGATAATTGAAACTGCTTTGTTTTCTTTTGCTATTTGATCTAATTCCTGTTTTAAATCCCATAGCTCACCGTGGATATCATACCCATCCACTGTATTAATCCCTAGTTCTAATGCCTCTTTAGCCACTGCTAAGGTGATTCTTGTAGGAACACATAAAATGGCTACGTCTACTTTCCCAAGTTCTTTAATCCCTTTTGCTAGCTTAATATTGGTAAGTTCTACAGGCCTATTATTGATAAAGCCTGGTCGTTGCTCAACGATTCCTACAAGCTCCATATCTGGCGCCGCCTCTACTGCTTCTAGTGCATATTGTCCAACATTCCCATAACCTATAATAGCAACTTTTATTTTTTCCATATGACTCTCCTTTTATATTAATGTCTTAACCTTGGTATCCTATAATATCCTTAATCACTTCACCAGCAATAATTAATCCTGATACAGAAGGAACAAAAGCAACACTTCCTGGAATTTGCTTGCGAATATCCATATTTTCTTCACTGTCTAAAGGCTTTATAGGCACCTCTTTAGAGTATACAACCTTTAAAGCTTCTATGCCGCGTTTTCTGAGTTCTTTACGCATTACCTTAGCCAAAGGGCATACAGTTGTTGCATATATGTCCGCCACTTCAAAACATGTGGGATCCATTTTATTACCAGCACCCATAGCACTTATAATTGGAATTCCCCTTTTATTTGCTTGAAGAATGAGATCAATTTTAGCTGTTACCATATCTACTGCGTCTACAATATAATCATAATCATCAGCTAAAAGTTCTTGAGATGTTTCTGGTAAGTACAACTTTTCAAATATGGTAACCTCACATTTAGGATTAATCGTGAGGATTCGATCTTTCATTACGCTTACTTTAGCTTGTCCTACTGTCTGCCTAGTAGCTGGAAGTTGACGATTAATATTGGTAAGTGATACAAAATCATTATCAATCATAACAATCTTACCCACACCGCTACGTGCAAGCGCCTCAACTGTATAGGATCCCACGCCACCGACGCCAAAAACAGCTACTTTGCTATTTTTAAGTTTTATTATTGCCGATTCTCCAACTAGAAGTTCTGTCCTCGAAAATTCATGTAACATATCATCACCTATCTTATTTATATTCTCTTAAAACAAGTGCCTCTTATAGGTTTTATGCCACATAAGAAGCACTGTTATGATTAGTTTTGGGGTGGTTGGTATTGTACACCATAAAAATCACAAACACCTGCTACGATGCCTTGTGCTACAGTCTGTTGG
>CAYRAL010000089.1:2594-5647 GCA_964422235.1 uncultured Candidatus Epulonipiscium sp.
GCTTCTGGCAAATAGTCCATAAATCCAGCTTCTACTAATGTAGCTGGCATCATTGTATGCCTAAGCACATAAAAATTAGCTGGCTTTGCCCCTCTATCTACCAAGCCTGTATATTGAATAAGCCGGTCTAATACATATTGAGATAACTGTCGCCCTATGACACTTCCTGTATAATAAAATGTTTCTATTCCGTTTGCTCTGACTTGAAACTCAAAGCCTAATACATTGTAATGAATACTGACAAATACAGCCACATTTTTATCTGATGTATCAATGCCTTGTGCGTTGAGTTGCCTGATATAATCCAAGTAAGCCGTATTAGCAATACTTGTTCTAACACTTAAAGGGGTATCATAGTCCCCTGGTGACGTTAAAAGTGTTTTAAACCCCAAACGCGCTGCATCCTGGGCTGTAAATTCTGCTGTTGGCTTGTTAAACTGATATTCCTGGACGACAGTCCCATCTGGAAGTATTGGGGTTCTTTTTTCGGGGGTTGTGGCCCCGTGCCCGCCATCAATAATTAAGAATGGAACAAATCCTAATAAATTATAAAAATCGATCATATCTTTCCCTCACTCTATACTATAAATTTCTCTTATCTTATATAGTATATGTATCTTTGGGTAGATTGTTATACAATTTCTGTATCAACCTTTAGGATATGGTTTTGTAACCAATCAAGTACAAACTTTAGCATCTCTAAAAGATATTCTGTTTGGTTATCATCTAAAGATGTAATATTAACACTATTAACCTTTTCAATAAAATTTTCATGTAATACCTTATGAGAAAAAAACTTAGGGTATTTACTTTCTAACATATAGGCTTCCTCTTCTCGAAAATGGAAAACTGTATAGTCTTTTAGTTCTTGGATAACTTCTAGGATTTGGTCATACTTATCAGCATCTTCACTAAGCTTAACTAAATCATAGATTTCCCCTGCAATTTCAAACAATTTTTTATGTTGATCATCAACTAATTCTAATCCAATTTTGTATTCGTCTTTCCAAAGTATCATCTTCTCATCTCCTTAGATTGTTTTCCCTAAATCATTGATAAAAATCCCGCTTCTAAGTTTAGGTTCAAACCATGTAGACTTAGGTGGCATAAGCTCACTAATATCCGCTACTGCCATTAATTCTTGTATAGACGTAGGAAACATGGAAAAAGCAAGGCCCTTATACTGATCTGCCACCCTTTCTAAATGCTCTAAGCCTCTAATTCCACCAATAAATTCAATCCTATTATCAGTTCTAGGTTCTTTAATACCAAGTATTGGGTCTAAAAGATGGTCTTGAAGAACCGAAACATCCAAGGATGCTACTATATCCTTACTAATAATATGCTCCTTAGCGATCAGGCTGTACCATTTTTTATTATGATACATCCCAAAGCTACCTTTTACTTTTGGTTTATAAATACGATCTTCTTCTTTTACAATAAAGCTTTTTGAAATCTTATCAAAAAAAGACTCTACTGACAAACCATTGAGATCATGAACAACCCGGTTATAGTCCATTATACAAAGTTCATCTTCATCAAAAGTAACCGTTAAGAAAGATTGACTTTGTGGTGTTTGCCTTTTATTGCCCACTGCTGCTGCCGCTGCTGCCCGGTGGTGACCATCAGCTATATATAAACTATCTATGGCTTCAAATTCTATTGTCATTAAGTCTCCTATAGCTTTATCTACCTTCCATACGGTATGAGCAACCCCATCATCTGCTGTAAAATCATAAATAGGCTCATTGTCCCTTATATATTCCCCTATGATTTGTTTTAACTGATCATTTTTCTTGTAAGCTAAGAAGATAGGGCCTGTGTGGGCGTTGCATGCATCAACGTGCTTAATACGATCTACTTCTTTATCAGCTCTTGTATTTTCGTGTTTTTTAATGATGCCCTGGTTGTATTCTTCAACACTGGCAACACCTACTATCCCCCTTTGAGTAATGCTTTCATTTTTAAGCTGATAAATATAGTAGCTCTCATCATTATCTTTTTCTAAAACATTTTCACTAACTAGTTTTTCTAGGCGATCTTTAGCATATTTGTACTTTATATCACTATCTTCACTTTCATCTTCTGCTAAAAAAACCTCTGGTAGGTCTATTTGTATAAATGCATAAGGATTCTCTCGAACAATTTCCTTTGCTTCTGCAACACTCATTACATCATAAGGTAATGATGCCACCTTATGGACAAACTTAACACTGGGTCTAATCGCTGAAAACGGTTTTATTGTTGCCATCATTTCTCCTCCATCTTATGTATAATTATTAAAATCAATGCAATTGTTAGTACAATACTAATAATAAGTAAAAAACTGTGTAAAAAGAATTCTTGGGGTAAAATTGTAATGACTGGGTCTAATTTAGGGTCAAATATCCAGTAATCATTGGTAAATGCAATGTTATGAAATATGACAAAAGCTTTATCAAAGTTAATCATTGCAACAAGTAGTATGCCAAGTGGTACTGCAATAATTCCTAGGGCTGTGTGCTTTAAAAAATGATACTGCTTTCTAATTACATTAAATATAATACCAATTAAACTATAGCTTCCTAAAATAGACATTATTTTCTCTATAAACATAAAGATACTTTTTACATCTACAAAGTGTACTTCCCCTTCTTTAGACATTGTAAAGGAGGGCAATTCAAGTTTCTCTATATTCTTATCCGTTAGGTATTCAATTAAGACGTCATAGTTTTCTTTGATCATATCTTCATTAATATGTGAATCATCAGCTATGGATAAATAGTTAATATCCCAATGGTATAATCCTTTAAAAGATAGGGAAAATAGGATAGCAAAGCAGATAATTGTAATACTAAATGTCACTGGTAAGGTCCATTTAATAATCAGGTTTGCATTTTTCATATCTGGCTCCTTGTACCTTTCTTGTGTATGTCTTAAATAATAACAAAAAGCCACTAAAATTACTAGTGGCTTTTGTAAATTGCTTCGTTATTATACTCTTTCTTTTGGCGCATAGCTTGTATGCAACAATTCATGAGCCTTTGGACTCATTGGATAATCTAAGAATTTTT
>CAYRAL010000090.1:0-5626 GCA_964422235.1 uncultured Candidatus Epulonipiscium sp.
CTTTTAGTACTTGAAAATATAAATTGGTGCCTGTTGCTGAGAAGTCTTTACTTGGTTCTCCTAGAGACCCTATTACATCCCCTGCTTGTACAAAATCTCCTACTTGTACGATTGCCTCTCCCCTATGAAGACCGTATACAGTCTTCCAATCATTTCCATGATCTATGATGACTGCTAGGCCAACTTGGGGATAATCCATGTTCCGCGGGATATCAGCCGTTGGGTAATTAGTTACAGCTATGACCTTACCCTGACCTGCCACTTTTACTTTAGCTTCTTGCTCAGCTTTTAAAAATAGGCCAAAAGACCTCATGGTCCGCTCTAATGTAGGATTCATAAAAGAGCTTCCAGTATCATTATCTGAGTACCCATAGATAATCTGCTCCTCTACTGGCCATGCGAATAAGTCATCGTCTGCATGAAACATTTCCTCTTTAGTCGTTGTTGTAGAGCTAAATGTTGCAGATACGATCTCTTCTTCTGATTCTTGAGTGACTACTTCTTGGTTTTCAATCTGGGCAACTGGAGCATAATCCTCAGCTTCCTGAATTGCTTCTAGATCATCCTCTTGATCCATTCTAGGTTCTATAGTAGGTATTCTAAGCTCACCGATATCTTCCGCTACCACCACTGGTTGGTTATCAGTATACTTCTCAGCCTCCTTGGCTATATTCCCCTCACCTTGCTTAGGTAAAATCATTGCGGTTACCACAACGGCTATGAGTGCTATTCCTGTGAGCACATAAAACCCGTTGCCTTGAATAAATTCTTTAAATGTATTTTTCTTATTTAACATTCTTAACACCTCCAACTTTTCCTATATTATTGCCAGAGGTATTTTTTTTATACACATTTCATTTATTTTTATTGTTGAATGCTTGTTTTGGGAAAGTAGTGTTTTAATATTTCTTGGCTACTTTTTCCTTGTTTGGCCATTTGATTAGCCCCGTATTGGCTAAGTCCTACCCCATGTCCTATTCCTTTAGTGATTATGTTCACATAGCTATTATTATATTCCATCGTAAAACAACTGGATTTTAAATCTAGTATTTTTCTAAGATCATCCCCACTCATAAGGTGATTACCTACCTGGATCGATTTAACATACCCTCCTGGTGTTCTTTCTATAATTTGTATCTGGGTTTCTAAATCGTAAGGCTGCAGTACAGTCACATTATATCTGTTATTTATTTTTTCAATAACTTCTTGGAAACTATATTCTTTTTCTTGTGTTAGATCAGGCGCTATTGCATCCCATTCACTCTCTACACTCTCTAGGTATGGAACATCTAGATCCCATATATCCATAGGACTTTGAGTAACACCTGCACTTTGCAGATGATAGACTGGTTGAACTGGCTCACCCTTATAGGTAATGACCATATTTTCTGTATCTTCTACTGCTTTCTTTATTCTAGAATAATTGCTATTATAATCATTTCCCCATAACCTTTTCATTTCGTCCCTTGTCATATATGAAAGAGCTTGATTATTAGTTGAAACTATGTATGACCTTGCCATTATTACTTGTGATTTTAAGGCCTCCTCTTGGTAATCTATAGGAATCTCCTTTGCGACTATAGCGATTAGTTGTTCTTGTAATAGTATTTCTTTTTCTTTACTTTCTTCTTCACTTTGTATCATTGGTGTGTAAGTTCCTAATGGCTTATTATTTCCTAATATAATTGTTATAGCTGCCGGAATAAGTATAATCCCTATAAGGGCTGTTACCATCAACTGTGCAAGCCTGTTCAAGTTATCCCCTCCTTTGGGTATCTTATAATATTATATTATCCCTTGTACCATTGTATTCATTAGAAAAGAAAGCTTCAACCCTCTATTAATCATTTAGAAGGTGAAAGCTTTCTTTATTATATTTAATCTTTATTCAATTACTTGCTCAATTAGATTAAAAAGTTCTGAATAGCTTATTGATTGGCTAGGCCTAATATCATAGATAAGCCCTAGAGTATATGCTTTTTGGATGTTGCTACTATAAGCACTAGACACACCCATTACATTCCCTTTTGTCTGTGGTCTAACTGATATGCCATTTGTTAGCTCATACAACCTTACGATTCCGCTAATGGCTGCTTCTTGGGTTAAGACTGAGCTAGTCTGGCCAACATATATCCCTGCGTTTCTTGCCCTATCTATTTCTTCTCTTGTAAGGCCTGCATCTGGTCTAATCTGAGATCTTTTTTCTGCAATTCCAAGCATAATATTAATATACTCCGTGGTATTCACTCTACTACTAGGTGTATATTTTGTACCTAAGCCTACGATATCATATTTTTGCACAACATTTCTCATTGATTGGCTCATTAATTCATTGATGGTTGGTACACGGGTTTTTTCATATACTGCATAGGTTCCTATAGAGCCTGTGGTATATGCTAATTGCATACTTAATTTATCAAATTGGTGGTTGCCTTTTTTCCATATACCTTCTAGGGTATCGTAGGTGTAGCCACCTAAGTTTCTATTCATGTAGTCTACTTGGTTAGGCATGTTTATTTTGATTTTCAGTAGTGCATCTACCTTATTTACAGCTATGACACCCTTAGACCCTTTTACCGTAATACTCATCTTTTCAGGTTGTGAAAGAAATCCGTATTCGTATCCCATGCCAATGCCATATAGGTCACTTGAACTTAAAGTTTCAAAAACAAACTCTACCATTCCATCGGCGCTTGTTCCAATCATATGGCCCTCTAATGCCTTAGCTGGTATTTGAATATTTAATATATTGGTTCTTATTTCAAGTTCCATTCTTCTGTTTAGTAGTGTTGTTATAACAGCTTGTGGAATCCTTATAACTCTAAATTTGGCATCCCGAATGCCCCGATACTTTTGAACTGGCACGACATATCGAAATTGATTGCCTGTAACCATTTCATTGATTACCTTTTGAGTGTCTAAAATTTCATAGGTCCATGTGGTTCCATCATAAGTTTCTTCTATTTTATTTGGGTATATAACCTCATTAACTTTATCCCCGCCATCGTATTCTTCTTGAGATGGCTTGGTTATAATACGTATAAACTGAGTATAAGTTGATTCTTTAATAATCTCTCTGTCATTTTCTTTATCATGGGCTATTAATATGGTTTTGGCTCTTACATAATACGGCCTGTTTGCTATTAAATCATCAAAATATACCATGCTCCTAGAAAGTATTTCTGCATTACCGACTTTACTTCCTACAGTTTCTTTGCTAACTGTAGCCGACTGTTTATCTAGAAATTCGGGGTTATCAGCAAGTTCTATAACATACCTGTATTCTTTATAAACTCTTTGACTATCTTGTGTCGTATGATCTAGGTCTTTATCTGGTGCATTTCGCTGCCATTCTACCGTGATATGGTTACTGTCGACTGCTTTAAAGTCCCTTCCTACTTCTAAAATACTGTTATATGAAGCAATCCCTAACCCTGCTGGGGATGTAGGTGCCCCTAGTAAATCTGTTTTTGTTGTAACTGGATTACTCCAAGCAGATATTTCACTACCCTTTTTTTGCTTTGCCCGAATCCATACGTTATAGGTGGTTTCTGGGAATAAGCCATCTATTGTAACGACTGCCTTTCCTCCGTGCTCTACATAGGTTGGATCTCCAATTTCTGTGCTAATTTCAAAAGACCAAGCCGTGGCCTTATCAGGGTCTTCTAATCTGCTATATCTAATTTCATAATCAAATGCACTATTATAGGTCCACTCAACCGAAACATGAGTATCCCCTTTGCCATTTAAAGATAGGACCGGAACTGTTGGCTTTCCTTCTGGCATTTCTCCATCTGGAAGGGTTGTTCCTACAATCCAGGTTGGTAGCGATGCTTGAAGTTTTGTTCCGTCATAATCATATGAGTATGGTTTTACAAAAAACACATAGCTTGTATTTGGTTTTAAGTTATCTTGAGTATATTGTTTCCACTGTGTGTATTCTTCATCTTCTACTGTTTTTGGTGAAATATTCCGCCAGCCATAATCTTGCTCTGGATCTGATTCGTTTTTCATTAGCATTTCTATATATTCTTCTACTGTTTTTTTATTATTAGATGTGGCATTATGACTTTCTAATCCTCTTAAAATATCCTGGTATGGGGTAAATTTATACTCATACTGAACACTTTTTCCAAGATTGACAGCTCGATCTACATAGTTTGCATCGTAGTTTGTACTACCTACAATATTTTTAAGAATGCCAATGTTTTGCTCTCGTCTTAGAACATGCTCTGTTGAGCCTTCCCTATGAACAAAGGAAATAGCTGCCCCTGTTGTTGTGTAAACCTTTGCATTCCATTCACTTGCCTTTTTTTGCTCATCTTTTGGATGTGACATAGGATTATTTGCCATTATTTCATACCAAGTTTCTAGCCATCCTATTGTTATGGATGTTGTTCCTATACTGCTTGGGTCCAATATGAGTGGTGGTTTACTAATGGTTGGTGGTGCAAAAACCTCTCCATCTGAGTTAAACATTATGGTTACAATAGCTGGCAAGGAAGGTTCTAACTCATCCCCGTACTGCTTTTTAGCAACTATTTTAACGTAGTATACCTTATTTGGCACAAGTGGAAGTTTCTTCATCTCTGAATCATAATATTCCCTCAATATATGTTTAAACCCAACGACCTCATTTTTATCCCTATTATATAGAATATCCGCTGCATTTTGACCACTGCTAAATGATAGGTCTTTTACAATAGGCCCTATGTCTGCTGTAGCTATAGCAATATCATCTGTAACCCATATATCATATAGTAATGATAAATCTCCCCTATAAGCCGACCACACAAAGTTTAGATTTGGCGGTTTTACCATATTTGCATGGAATGTATGATCATTTTTCCAAAGATCTATATTAGGAACATCTTGTAGCTGGTCCCCTGGAACTAAAAATTCACCTTTATTATCACTTCTTACTTCTGTACTCGGCCCAATTGGCTTTGGAATTTCTGGCGTAGCTGGCTTAATCCTAAGTTCCCCGGGAACATACAATACTCTCCCTGTTTGTGGTTGTGGTGTTAGTGTTTGCCCTGTATCTTTATGTCTATATATAAAAACAAGCTGATAATCAGTGCTTTCTTTAGGTTCTCTATATTCATAGTATCCTATGTCAGCTCCTTGTTTTCCATATAAAGTTGCGATAACCCTACCACTTTCCTGCCCTATACCATATTCCCTAATTTGAGTTTGCTGTAGTTCATACTCCCCGTCCATTACATGGATCAGCTGCGCATCCCACTCTAGCCTTATCTTATCTTTACCACCATTGTAAACATTAAGACTTATTTCTGTTGTAGCTGTGACAACTTTAGGTGTTTCTCTGTTTTTTAAAATCTCCTGATTATCAAGCCTATCTGTTGCTGAAACAACGTAAGCAGAGTACATTTGCCCTGTTGCAATATTGTTTTCTATAATGTATCTAAATCTAGTCCGCCCAGTTTGCGGGTCTCTATAGGTCGTAGCGTTATTTTTAATATCTTCTGAAGAAATATAATGAATATTATTACCCGTATTATTTCCTCGTATGGCTTCTAAAGATTGCCCTTCATAGTTTCCTTGAATATATCCTATTTCATACCGCATATCTCTATACCCTGAATCTTCCCAGGTCACTTCTAGA
>CAYRAL010000091.1:0-265 GCA_964422235.1 uncultured Candidatus Epulonipiscium sp.
TTACCAAGAACAGGTCATGCAGATCGTACGAGACTTAGGAGGCTATTCCCTAGGAAGAAGTGATTTACTTCGCCGTGTAATGGGAAAAAAAGAAGAGAAGGTTATGGAAAAAGAGCGTAAAATATTTATTTATGGTGATGGAGAAATCCAAGGTTGTGTTAAAAAAGGTATTCCAGCAGAGATAGCTAATAAGATATTTGATGAGATGACGGATTTTGCCAAGTATGCTTTTAACAAATCTCATGCAGCAGCTTACGCAGCCATT
>CAYRAL010000091.1:275-5623 GCA_964422235.1 uncultured Candidatus Epulonipiscium sp.
CTTAAAACCCATTATCCTGTTGAGTTTATGGCGGCCCTTATGACATCAGTTATGGATAACACAGATAAAATAAAAGAGTATATTGATAGCTGTAAGCGTATGGGAATTGAGGTCATTTCACCAGATATTAACGAAGGATATGGATTTTTCTCTACAAGTGACAATAAAATTAGATATGGCCTTGCAGCCATAAAAAATGTTGGTAAAAAGATGATTAGCGCTATGGTAGAAGAACGTGAAACCAACGGGCCCTATAATAGTCTAACTGACTTTTATACAAGGATGGAACCTGGAGAGACCAGTAAAAGAGCCATGGAAAGCTTAATATCAGCAGGAGCATTTGATTCCTTTGCTGGCAAGCGTAATCAGTACCATGCCGTTTATAAGCAAATTGCAGATGGTATTACCCATTCTAGGAAAAAGAATATTGAAGGCCAAATTAACTTATTTTCATTTGGAGCTGAAGAGGAAGACATTAAAAATGAAGATATATTACCAGATATAGAAGAATATCCACGAAAGGTATTATTAGGACTAGAAAAGGAAGTTCTTGGCATCTATTTAAGCGGACATCCACTTGCTGAGTATGAGGAAAAGCTTAGAAGCCATACAAGTGCCAGCAGTAAGGATTTTCGCTTGCCGGAAGATATACAAGAAGAAAGACCTTTAAAAGATGGTCAAATGGCTAAAATAGGTGGTATTATCGTTCAAAAGAAAGTCGTTACAACAAGGAATAATAAAACAATGGCATTTGTAACCCTGGAGGATGTTTTGGGAATCATAGAAGTTATTGTATTTCCCAACATATATGAAAAAGCTGCTCATTATTTTGATGAAGATAATATTCTACTGATTGAGGGCAGAGTTACCCTTAAAGAGGAAGAAGATGCTAAGATTATATGTGAAAAAGCAATAGGAGTAGAGGAATTTGGTCAGTCCATTATTTTAAGATTATCAGAAGAAAAAAGAACAAAAGAAATCCGAAATAAACTCTTATACATATTTGGGAAATATAAAGGAAATGCTAGTGTTATAGTAGAATCTGTAGAAACTAGTGAACAGAAAGCTTTTCCAAGTAGGTATAATATTCAAATCAATAGAAGAATTATACATGATTTAAGTTTGTTATTAGGGGAGGAATGTGTAGTAGTGCCAAAAAGCAGTTCCTAACATTGCTTTTTTAAAGCATATTAAGTACAATGTAAGATGTCACAATATGTCTATAATAATTTTAATATATCAATTAGGGGGGTTGTTGTCACGTGAGCAAAAAAATTAATACAATTGCGGTCTTAACAAGTGGTGGAGATGCACCGGGAATGAATGCTGCTATTAGAGCAGTTGTCCGTACAGCTACAGCCAAAGGGATCAATGTAATGGGGGTTAGAAGAGGTTTTAACGGACTTATTACAGGTGATATCTTTCCGATGGATAGACGCTCAGTAGCCGACATTATACAACGAGGAGGAACTGTCCTTCAAACTGCACGATGCTTAGAATTTCTAAAACCCGAAGGACAACAACGAGGAGCAGAAATTTGCAAAGTGTTTGGAATTGATGGTCTAGTTGTTATTGGTGGTGACGGTTCTTTTCAAGGAGCAGAAAAACTAGCTAATCTAGGAATCAACACCATTGCTATACCAGGGACAATTGATTTAGACGTTGCATGTACAGACTATACAATAGGATTTGATACAGCTGTTAACACAGCCATGGATGCAATTAATAAAATTAGGGACACATCAACATCTCATGAGAGATGTTCAATTGTGGAGGTTATGGGAAGGCGTGCAGGCTATATTGCCCTTTGGAGTGCCTTAAGTAATGGCGCAGAACTTGCTCTTATTCCAGAAAAACCAGTCCCATCAGATGAAGAGATCATAAAGATGATCTTAGAAAACAAACATAAAGGCAAACAACACTTCCTAATTGTTTCAGCAGAAGGTGTTGGCGGATCTGAAAAATTAGCTAAAAAGATTGAACAGATTACAGGTATGGAAACAAGAGCTAGTATATTAGGTCACCTTCAAAGAGGTGGGTCGCCTACAACTTTAGATAGGATACATGCATCAATGATGGGTAACTATGCAGTAGATCTTTTGCTAGAAGGCAAGGCAAAACGTGTGGTTGCTTTTAAAGATGGAAAGTACACAGATTTTGACATTAACGAAGCACTACAAATGGAAAAAACAATAGATGAGGATATGTTTGAAACGAGTCAATTGTTATCATAATTTAAAATCAGGAGGCAATATTAATGCGTAGAACCAAGATTATTGGTACCTTAGGACCAAAAACACGAGATATTGAGTCAGTTAGGAAGATTTTCAATGCTGGTGTAGATGCCATTAGAATTAACTTTTCACATGACAATCACGAAATACATGGTAAAACTGCTAAAACAGTGCAACAAGTAAGAAAAGAAACTGGAAGGCCAATACCACTTATACTCGATACAAAGGGTCCGGAAATTCGCACAGGTGCTTTTAAAGATAATGCAGAGATCAAACTTAAGATAGGGGACACATTTACTTTAACGACAGAGGATGTTGAAGGAGATCAAAACAGAGTAAGCGTAACATATAAGAACCTTCCTTATGATTTGCAAAGGGGAAGTCGTGTTCTTATAGATGATGGTTTAATTGAACTCCGTGTAAAAAACCTAACAGACACAGAAGTAGAGTGTGTTGTTGAAAATCCTGGTATAATCAGTTCGCGTAAAGGTATTAACATACCAGATGTATTTGTAAATCTTCCAGCCCTTACAGAGAAGGATATTGAAGATATTAAATTTGGTATAACAGCTGGATTTGATTTTATTGCTGTATCATTTGTTAGGAATGCAACGGATTTACTTAAAATTCGCCAGATACTTGAAGAAAACAATGGTGCCCATCTTGGTATTATTGCAAAAATTGAAAACCGTGATGGTGTTGATAATATTGATGATATTCTGCAAGTTACAGACGCTATAATGGTTGCTCGTGGAGACTTAGGTGTTGAGATTCCACCAGAGGAAGTACCAATTGTCCAAAAGCAACTGATTGAAAAAGCAAATGCCAAAGGGCGAGTTGTTATTACAGCAACACAAATGCTAGATTCTATGATTAGAAATCCACGTCCGACACGTGCAGAAGCCAGTGACGTTGCAAATGCTATTTTTGACGGAACATCTGCTATTATGCTATCTGGAGAAACAGCTCAAGGGGATTATCCACTAGAAGCCATTCAAATGATGTCACGTATAGCAGAAAGTGCAGAACGAGCAGCTCAATATAACAAACCTGTTAATGAAAGCGCAATGGAAGTAAGTATAACCAACTCTATTAGTCATGCGACTTGTAGAACAGCACAGGAGTTAGGAGCAGCAAGTATTCTAACCGTAACTAAAACAGGCTATACAGCTCTTGCAGTAGCTAAATACAAACCATATTGCCCAGTTATTGTATGTACAACTGATGAGAGCGTATTATATAAACTTAACTTAGCATGGGGATGTTATCCACTACTGATTGATACAAAAGCAACAACAGATGAAATCTTTGAAGCTGCTATTGTTGGTGCAGAAACTATGGGCTTAATAAAGCAGGGAGATTTAGTAGTCCTTACAGCAGGTGCACCAGTAGGGGTTTCTGGTACAACTAATGTTCTAAGGGTTCAACATGTTGGAAATGTACTGGCTAAAGGTAATGGATTTGGTAAGAAAATTGTAACAGCACACTCAAGTGTTGTTAAAGTACTTGCAGAGGCAGATAAATATTTTAAGAATGGCAGCATACTTGTTACAACTAAAACAAACAATTCACTCTTACCCTATATGAAACGTGCAAGTGGAATTGTCGTAGAAGATGATTCGCCAGATGAGACTAACCACGCAGTGATCGTAGCACGTGCACTTGATATACCAGTTATAACAGGGGCAAGGAATGCAACAGATCATATAAATCCCAACACACTAATTACAGTAGATAGTAATAAAGGTTATATATTTAGCGGAGGACCAGTTAAAAAGGAAAGCACAAAAAAATAGTTTTAATCAATAAAAAGGCAATAAAAAACAACTGACGAGAATTAATTATCGTCAGTTGTTTTTTATTGTTAATAATATTTAATTAGTCTTCTTTTTCGAATTGGTCTTTACCTACTCCGCAAAGTGGACATACCCAATCTTCAGGAACATTTTCGAAAGATGTACCTGGCTCAACACCGTTATCTGGATCTCCGTCTGCTGGAACATATACATATCCACATACTAAACATACCCAATTATCCATAATTTATCTCTCCTTTTTTGTTTTTAAAATAATATATCATAACATGTCTTAGACATATTATAAACTAAAATATAAGACTTATGCAATAAGTTCTTTTGCTTCTTCTAAGGTCATGATACCTAGATTTTTAGCAAGGCGTGTTCCTTCGGAAATATCACCTATAAGAATAGCGCCTATTAAAAAACCATCTTTAGCAAATATTTTTTTAAAGAATTTATTCTTTGGATCCACAATAGTTTCTGAGTTAACTTCAGAGTCATTAGAAATTTCACCTATTGAAAAGATTTTTGTATCATATGCAGTTAGCATTGTGGAAACAAAAATAGGTTTATAGGAAACTTCTTTGTTTGCTATATTAGCACCTGCAACTTTACCCATTTCCATAGCAGGGACCCATAGTCCAGAGGTGTTATACTCATTTTGAGCAACATCTCCAGCTGCATAAATATTAGAAATATTAGTTTGCATATGATGGTCAACAATGATTCCCTTGTCAGTTGCAATCTTAGTATCTTTAATGAGATCCAAATTAGGATATGCCCCAACTGAGAATATGAGCAGATCACAAGGATGTTCTTCTCCAGTCGAACACCTAACACCTGTAACAATACCGTCTTCTGAGAGGATATCTTTGGCGGCGCTACTGCAAACTAGTTCTGTGCCCCTTTCTGAAATGTGCTCAGAAAGAAAATCAGATGCTTCTGAATCTATTTGTTTAGGGAGGATATGAGGTGCAAATTCTATCAATTTTACATCGATATCTTGTTGTTGTAGTTCCCAAGCAGTTTCAATTCCTAGAAGACCACTACCTACAACCACAGCCCTTTTTACTTTAGGTAAGAGATTACGTAGTTTTGAAATATCGTCATAATCACGAATAGATAAAACACCCTCTATGTCCCTTGCATTAGGGATGGGTACATAGTTCTTTGAACCTGTTGCAATAAGCAAATGAGTATAGTCATATGTCTCTCCATTACTTGCAACAACCATATTTTCATCTGCTAGTATCTGTGATATTTCCGTTCCTAATATTATATTTATATTGTTTTCTTTATACCATGATTCTGGCGC
>CAYRAL010000092.1:0-3332 GCA_964422235.1 uncultured Candidatus Epulonipiscium sp.
CACTAATTTATACCTGGCTAAAGTTGCAATGGATATTCTTGCGAAAAATATAAAACCAGATAAAGATGGTGGGCGTATTGCAACTTTAGATGAAACGGCCTATCGGAAATCACTGTGGACCCACCGGCCCATTACTGATTTTTGGAGAGTTGGCAAGGGTTATGCTGCCAAGTTAGAAGCTAATGGATTGTATACCATGGGTGATATTGCAAGATGCTCTATTGGAAAAGCAAATGAATATTATAATGAAGATTTACTCTATAAGCTATTTGGTATTAATGCAGAATTACTGATTGATCATGCATGGGGTTGGGAACCCTGTACAATGGCAGATATAAAGTCATACAGGCCAAAGTCAAATAGTATCGGTTCAGGGCAAGTTCTTCATGAACCCTATACCTTTGAAAAAGCAAAAGTAATTGTAAAAGAAATGACGGATCTTCTGGTTCTAGATTTAGTGGCTAAGAGGCTCGTAACAAATCAGATGGTTTTAACAATCGGATATGATATAGAAAACCTAAACAATGATGGGAAAAGGAAACCCTATCATGGTGAGATCAGTATAGACAGCTATGGAAGGAAGATTCCAAAACATGCACATGGTACAAGCAATTTAAGTCAGTATACATCATCTGCAAGGCTTATTATGGACGCAGTAATCGCTTTATTTGACCGTATCGTAGATGAAAACTTATTAGTTAGAAGGGTTAACATTACAGCTAATAAGGTCATTTCAGAAGATAAGATTGTTAAAGATTCTTATGAGCAGCTAGATATGTTTGCGGATCTAGAAGCTAATAAAGAAAAAGAGGAAGCATTAGAAAGAGAAAGAAAGATACAAGAGTCTGTTCTTAAATTAAAGAGAAAATATGGCAAGAATGCTATTTTAAAAGGAATGAATTTTGAAGAAGGCGCTACAACTATTTCTCGTAACCAACAGATTGGAGGACATAAGGCATGAATAATCCATATGAAGATATCATAAACTTACCCCATTATAAGTCAAGTAAACACCCCCATATGCCAAGACCCGATCGTGCTGGACAGTTCTCCCCCTTTGCAGCTCTAGCTGGACATAGTGATGCTGCCCGTGAGACGGCCCGTGTAACAGATAAAAGAGTAGAATTGGATGAATATATAAAGGCCGATATCAATGAAAGGCTATGTATGATACAAGCCTATATCGATAAAAAGCCAGAAGTTTCAATTCTATACTTTCAAAAAGATCATTTAAAAGATGGTGGGTGCTATGTAATAGCCAGTGGCTATGTAAAAAAGGTAGATCAGTATGAGGCCTTAGTCGTCATGGGGGATGGTAGAAGAATATTCATTGGGGATATTACCCAAATTGACGGCGGGTTATTTGATAGCTTAAGATGTGATGAAAAAGGAGAAAAAAGTCCTTGTGATATATGAAAGCCGACCGGGGCCTGTCCCTAGAACTCCCCGAATATTATAAGCACCCCTAGGTTCAAAAACTTAGGAGGTGCTATATTTATGAGAAAAGTAAGTAAAAGATTGGCTACAAAGCTTATTTTAGTGCTGAGAATTTCTTTAATAAGCGAATAAAGTGATTGGACTCCCGAAGGACGTGATCACCTAATAAAGGCAATATAATTGATTTAATCTGGCAATCTATTAGCCCTAAGGTACCTTGAGCATTAAAATCCTGTATTCTCTTAGTTGCTTCTAGACTATCTTTCGTAAGCTCACTAAGGGAGGATGATTGGTCCATGGCTTCTAGTACCTCCGCTGTTAAATCATCAAATTCATTGGCAAAGTCATTGGCAAGACCCATGAGTTCAACTTCTGTAGGATCTAACAAGCCACGAATAAATTTAGAATGCTCAGCCATTATGTTGTTCCAAAAAGCTTCCTGCTCATACATTTCTTGCTCCATATTCAGATCTTCTCTACTTTGAAGCTGGTAAACAATATCAAGGTATAACTCTGCTTCTCTTAATATGTGATCGATCAGCAAAGGAAAGTTGACGGTAAACATTCTGCAAGATAGTACATTTTCTAAAATATTCCTTTATATAAAATCTGAATTTCATTACCATTATATGGTTTTTGCAAAAGGGTGTTACAGATTGAATTAGAGGCTCAAGGACCTCTGAAAATTACCCTCTATATATAATGGAGGAAAGTGCTTCAGATAAATACTATTTGACATAGTATTAGAATAGTATTAGAATAGTATTAGAACGGAGTGATAGGTTATGACAGAAGGTTTAAATATTGAATATAAGCGAGAATATGTTGATGATATTAAAAAAACAGTTATTGCCTTTGCAAATACCAATGGTGGAGTGCTATATATTGGTATAGATGACGATGGTAGTGTAAGAGGTGTTGGAGAGCCTGATAGCATCATATTAAAAGTGACTAATACTATCAGGGACTCTATAAAACCAGATATTACACTTTTTACAACTTGTGAAACAAAGATTATAGAAGAAAAGGCAGTTGTTGTTTTAACTGTTCAAAAAGGAACGGCTAGTCCTTATTATTTAGCTGGCAAAGGAATTAGGCCAGAAGGTGTATATGTAAGGCACGGGGCATCCTCTGTGCCAGCGACAGAAACAGCTATCTTAAAAATGATCAAAGAGACTGATGGGGAAAACTATGAGGAACTTCGTTCTTTGAATCAAGAACTTACCTTTGATACCATATATAAAGAGTTTAAAGAGGCTAATATTAAGTTAGAAGATGCTCAGATGAAAACACTTAAAATTATTGGTGAAGATAATTTGTATAGTAATTTGGGACTATTAATTTCGGAACAATGTAACCACACAGTTAAGTTGGCTGTTTTTGAAGGAACAACAAAGGGGGTTTTTAAAGATCGTTATGAATTCTCGGGTTCCTTGCTTAAGCAGCTTAGGGAAAGTTATACTTTGATTGATAGGTATAATAGGACAAGGGCAGAGTTTGAAGGTCTAACGCGGGTAGATATACGTGAATATCCAGAAGTTGCTATACGAGAAGCGCTCTTGAATTCAATTGTTCACCGGGAATATTCCTTTAGTGGGAGTACTTTAGTTAGTATATTCGATAATCGAATTGAAATTGTTACAGTTGGTGGGTTGATAAAGGGTATCTCGAAAGATGATATATTGTTAGGCGTCTCAATATTAAGAAATAAAAACCTTGCAAATATTTTTTATAGATTAAAATTAATAGAGGCCTATGGAACAGGAATAGCCAAGATAATTGAGAGTTATGAATCCTATACGGTTTCACCCAAAATAGAAATTACAGGCAATGCCTTTAAAATTACACTTCCCAATACCTTGCTTGCTAGGCGAGTTTCTAGAGAAGAAATACTT
>CAYRAL010000092.1:3342-4107 GCA_964422235.1 uncultured Candidatus Epulonipiscium sp.
GTATCTTTTGTTACTTACTCAATCAGAACAACAAGTTGTAGATGAGTTTGTTACAAAAGATACCCTTATAAGAAAAGATATTGAAAAAGCATTATCCATTTCACAACCCATGGCAGTAAAGCTACTAAGGAGCTTGCTGGATAAATCAGTTATTGAAAGATTGGGCAGTGGGAAAAACACATATTATAAGCTCAAATAAAAGAAAAGAGACTTAGTTCTTTCGAACTTATGCTGCAAAATTAGAGGCTCATGGATTGTATACCATGGGCTATCTTTTATTACAGAATAGTGTATACTCTTTATAAAGATAACAATCATGAGGCTAACAAGGGGTGAGGGGAAATGCTGACAAAACAGCAAAAAGAATTTAGGAGGCAAATGAAAGAAATAAAAGAGGAAAAAGGTGAAGCTTATTATGAGGTGTATGATAAAGGGACGCCCAATAGGCCCTGGAGAAATAGTAGGCCAGGGAATCATAGGAGCTGGATTAGGGTTATTATATTTTTAGGGCTAATGAGTCGATTTATCTACAGATCAGGTGCCTTAGCACCTATGCTAAAAAGCCAAGATGTTGTAAGTTCCTATACTCCTAGGACGCCAGCCATTGTAAAGAGTGTGGCATCGCCAGTTCTAGGAAAGAAGGAGCAAGGATGTTCCGATTATTTGCAGTTTGTAAGGTCCATTGACGAAGAACTAGGCTATATTTTCAATAATTATAAGCAAGGGACAATCAGTGGTTTTGCGGCCCAAGAGGAAATAAGTAAA
>CAYRAL010000092.1:4117-5594 GCA_964422235.1 uncultured Candidatus Epulonipiscium sp.
ACTAGAAGAAGACTTAGGGAGCATAGAAATTATAAAATACGGAGAAGCTTTGGGCCATGTAGTCCTAGAAAGGTTACAAATAGCTCGTGGCTCCTTGGAGCTGGTAGAAGATCTTAAGATGACACGTAAGATTAGTACTGAAGAAGAAAAGATAATATGGGACCAAAAAAATCAATATAAAGAGCAGTTAGGCGACAGGTTAAGAGAGCTAGCCCATAGCCAGCAGGTAGAAGTGAAAGCTTTATTAGAGAAGTATGATATGAGATATGTGGAAAATAAGGATGGGAGCATCACGTATTCATACTATGGGGAAGAAAGTATGTACCGATGAAACATTAGTTAGAAGCTCCAAAGTATTTTGAATCTTAAGTTGAAATTTTATTTAGAAAAGAGTAGAATGGGTTTAGAATATTAAGACAATTAAGCTAGTAAGGCTTTTAGTGGGGGTAAGGCAATGATAGAAGTAAAAAATATTTCCAAGGAATTTGTATCAGCAAAGAAATATATGATGTGTCTGATGAAGAATATAAAATCCGTATGGAATTTCTAAACAATGTTTTAGACCTAAATGATTTTTTTGATAGGCCGGTAAGAACGTTGTCCTTAGGACAACGTATGAGAGCTGATTTGGGTGCGGCCTTATTGCATAATCCGAAAGTTCTTTATCTTGATGAGCCTACGATTGGTTTAGATTTGCTTGTAAAGGATAATATCATTCAAGCCATTAAAGAAATGAATGAGAAACTTAATACAACAGTAATCCTTACCACCCACGATATCGGTGATATTGAAGAACTATGCAAGAGAATAATAATAATGATAGGGAGTTGATTTTGTGTTAATTAAACCATCTACGGCACTAAGAAATGAATACAATGAAATATCATCTATTTGTAAAGAAAAAATGGAACCAATCTTTTTGACAAAGAATGGATATGGGGATCTAGTGGTAATGAGCATAGAAGCTTATAAAATGAGAGAAGAAATGCTGGATTTAAGAGAAAAACTCCTTGAAGCTGAAGAACAAAGATTAGCAGGATGTGAAACATACTCTGTCGATGAAGTCAGTCAAAGGTTAAAAAGCTAGAGGATTTTCCTAAATTAGGGCCACAGGTTCCAGATAAAAAAATGAGTGAAAGCGGATTTAGAATATTAATGATAGGGCCTTATATTGCTTTTTACAGGGAAATAAATGATGTCATATATATCTATCGGGTAACACATGGTGCAAGAAACTACCCTAGCCTATATAATATTATAGGGGAATAGTTTAAGGACTGTCCCTAGTATTATAAGCACCTCTAAAGTTTAAAAACTTAGGAGGTGCTATATTTGTGGGAAAAATAAGCGTATGGCTTCGTAAAGATAAAGAGGCAGTCCTAACTTTCAGACACTGAAGTGGGGCTACCTTTCTTGACAATATTGTATTGGTCTCAAAGAGAGAATTGTAGATCATGGTCTGAAGATATTTTTTAGG
>CAYRAL010000093.1:0-5567 GCA_964422235.1 uncultured Candidatus Epulonipiscium sp.
TTGCACACTTTAGAAAATAAAAGATAAATATAATTATTATTTATTGTTTTTTATTATTTTTTCTAAAATAGCTAATACGCATAGATTAAATCTATATTGGTTTATCTAAGTTATTAACCTTGTGCTTTACGCTTTGATTCCTAATCACTTGAACTGCGATTGGAAACAAATGTAATTTCAACTTCTTTAACAATCTCACAAGAAGTGTAATATAACTCGAAACATTTTGCAAGCTTTTTGTAATACTTTTTCTTATTTTTAGTAAAACACCAAATTAATATCCCTTCAAATGCTTATTTTATAGGGTTCTTACTATTTTCAAGCTTTTTGAATCTTTTTTAATTTAATATCTCTGTAATACTTATTTAATTGTATTATACGCCCAATCCCTATTTATTATACCCACAATCTAATTATCATTAGTTTTGTCCCCTTTCTTTCAGGATTTTCAAACAAAAACAAAGACCTTTTCAGATACTTTGCTAGTATCAAATAGGTCTTTGTTGATATTTTTGTTACTTTTAATTAAGTTATATTTTTTATATATTAATTCTTAGTATATATTTATCCTCATGTTCAATATTATTGTTTTGTAATACGAAATAAGTTTTTAGCATTTTTTGACGTTATCTCAGCAACTTCCTCTATGGTTATATTTTTTATATGGGCAATTTTTTCAGCTATATGGCTCAAATACGTAGAATCATTTCTTTTTCCTCTATGAGGCATTGGGGTTAAATAAGGACAATCTGTTTCTATTACAATGGATTCTAGTGGAATCTTCTCTACTACTTCTACACTTTTTCTTGCATTCTTAAATGTAATAGTTCCGCCTACACCAATATAAAACCCTAACCGAATGTATTCCTGCGCCATTTCAGCGCTACCCGAGAAGCAATGAATTACTCCTTTATTCAAACCACTTTCTCGAATCATGTCTAAAGTTTCCTGAGAAGCTTCCCTACTATGCACAATAATTGGTAAATCTACTTTTTTTGCAAGTTCCATTTGGCGCTTAAACCACTTTTTTTGAATCTCTCTTGGTGAATGCTCATAGTAATAATCCAGACCGATCTCACCTATTGCAACCACTTTGGGATGCTTGCTTAACTCCTCAAGGAAGGCCAGAGTAGCTTTCCCCTGGTCTGTTTCATCTAACTCTTCCACACTATGAGGATGCACCCCAACGCCTACATATATAAAGGGATATTTCTCTGCTAATTGGATTCCTTCATTAGAGCTTATAATATCTGCAGCTGCATTTACAATATAATCCACCTTATTTTGCTGCATAGTAGTTAATAATTCATGCCTATCTTCATTGAACCTCTCATCATCATAATGTGTATGTGAATCAAAAAACATATATAATACGCTCCTTCCTCTTTCTTTGGGACGGTTAATCAAATTTGATATTGCTCTTGGGGACGGTTAATTAAGTTTCTTCCTATTGTATTATCTTAACAAAGTTTGGCTATACTCTCAAATACAAATATATACAAATGAAGGGAGAGAACTTTATGCCAAGAATGGCCAGGGTTAAAGATAAGGATTTCAAACTACATGTAATGGTAAGAAGTATTAAGGAACTTGACTTATTTAAGGAAAATGAGGATAAGGTGAGATACCTTTCCATCGTCCGTAAGGTCCAGATAAAACACGGCTTCAAGGTATCTGCCTATTGCTTAATGAACAATCATGCCCATCTAATAATCGATTGTGCTGGCGCTGATATATCAAAGGCTATGCACGCCATCAACCTTTCCTATGCCCGCTATTTTAATGGAAAATATGATCGTTATGGTCATGTATTTCAGGATCGATTCAAAAGTAAAGTTATTAATACTCACCGATACTTAATGAATTTATCTGCCTATATTCATAATAATCCTAAGGATATCCCTGAATACAAAGATAATGTCAAACAGTATCCTTTTTCCAGCTTTAAAGAATATCTCAATAATACTGACACCTTTGGCATCTTATCTAAGTCTCTTTTGTCTAAACTCATAGGATTTGATTGCAAAGAAAGGCAAGAAGCCTATATAAGCCTTGTAAAGGAGAGCAACGATGTTGAAACTGTTGATGAAGTAGAATTTACTAATGATAAAACGGAATATGTAAACCACAAAGAGGTCATTACAAAATACAAAACTCCCCAAAAGGTTATCAACCACGTTGCTAAGGTTCTAAACCAAGATCCACAGGATATTTATGTAAAATACCGTCGCTCATATGCTAAAATACGTGCATTATCTTGTGTTTTTATGGTTACATTTTGTAATCTGAGCCAGCAAGAGATCTGCCAAACTATAGGGAATATAAGTCCTTCAGGAGTTTCTTCTTTAACATCTAAAGGTTTAAACATGCTTTTAGAAAATCGAAAGCTCCTAGATAGCTTTATTGCACCCTAAATTTTCTAAAAAGATATCACTCTTTTTAAATTTAATACAACCCATAAAGGCTTTTTTGTGGTGCTCATTAATAAAACTGAATACTAACTTCCTATTATAATGTCCATTCTTTGTAAGTGTGGACCATTTCTTTTGCCTAAAATACAGATTATATATACATATATCTCTCCTCCTCGGCTCCATTGTTCACAAATCTAGCTTATCTATCCTGCTTGATCACCCAAGAACTGGTTATTAGCTTCTTTTGATTAACCGTCCCGAAACCCTGCCCTTAGCTCTTTTGATTAACCGTCCCAAAAAAAAGATGCCCCGCAGGGCATCTCCAAATTTCTAAATTAAATCCACGCGCTTGATGTCGACAGTCACTTATAAACGTTACCTTAGCAGTTAATTCAGATCAGGCACCCTCGCGGCACATAGAAGGTTTTACTTAGTGCTGCTTCCTTCCGGACCTGACACGCTTCATAAATTTCTATTGCGCAAGACCCAATCGTCATCATCACTTACTAAGGGCAGGCCAAACAAACAAAGCTGCCTCGACCAAGCATCACCCCTGCTATAGCGGATTGCAGGTACAAGGCGCCGCTAGCTCCCCGGCTGCGTGGAAAATGGCCGACATAAATATGTCGCATCTATCAGTATATATGGTTTCAATTTATCTGTCAACTAGCATTTGTTGGGTCTACTTCTCCTTTTTTCTGGTTTCCCTCATATTTCGGAAGTATTGCTTTAAAATTCGGCTACATTCTTCTTCTAGAACGCCCTCAACAATATCAACTTGATGATTTAATGTGTCTAATTGGAGAATATTGATTACCGAGCCCGCAAAGCCCGCCTTAGGACTTCTAGCACCAAACACTACCTTAGGTATCCTTGCTTGAACAACAGCTCCTGCGCACATAGGACAGGGCTCAAGGGTTATATACAGAGTACATTCTTCCAACCGCCAATCCCCTATTTTACTCGCTGCTTCATTAATAGCAATAATCTCCGCATGGGCTAAAGGATTTTTATCTGTATTTCTACGGTTATATCCCCTGGCTATAATTTCTCCGCCCATGGTCACAATGGCTCCTATGGGTGTTTCATCTAATTCAAAAGCCTTTTGAGCTTCTTTTAATGCTTCTTTCATATATATAATGTCTACTGGGTCAAACATGGGCTTACTCATTCCTTCCTATTAAACACATTATATGCTTATAGACATAATATTTCAACATATACACCACAAGGCATATATAATTTAAGATGCACATTTTATGTAAACTTCCATATTTTAGTAGTAGTAGATATAAATAAAATTTTATGGAGTGTGATTTATGTATATGTATAATTACCTTAATCGCCAAAATACAATGCCGCAACCTATTATCCAGCAACCCCCCACTAGTACACATACCAGTACACCTACCGGTACACCTAGCACTGCACCTACCAGCACACCTAGTACTGCACCCAGTACCCCTAGTATTTTTCCTCTAGAAGCCCCTAGCGACATGACAGAATCTCAAGATATACAAATGACACCAACTCCCCTAACCCAAAGACCACCCTATTCTCAAATGCAAGATATAATCTCTGATATTGTTGAGTTATACCATAACGAAATTAGGAATCTAAATATGTACCAATCCCTTTTAGAAATATCCCCTAATATGGAAGAAGAAGAAATTATAGAAGGCATTATAGACCACACAAACAACAATATTCTTTATCTGGGACAAATGCACCTCGGCCTTACAGGAGAAACGATAGATAATCTTGCTATGCCGGTGGAAGAATTTCCAAACCTTTCTTATATAGATCTACTTAAAAATACACTGTTTTCAAAAACAGATACCCTAGAGCAATACGAAATGCTTTATAGACTAATCCCAATACAACCTTATAAAGATGTGCTTTTTGAGATTATTATATGCCAACTTAAAGATGCTACATCTAGTAACTACTTAATCTCAATCCAGTCACAAGTGTAATCCTAATACAACATCTGTCTTAAATAAGCATAAGGCCTTTTGTTATACACAAAATCCTATGCTTATTCTTTTTGAAAAGGCACTGTGGATCCCAATATTAAAATTCCTCCTAAAACCTGAATAATATTCATCCTTTCTCCAAATACTAATGCTGAGAATATGATAGCTGAAATAGGATCTATATAACTTAGCATAGCCACTGATTGCCCTTTGAGCTGGGAAACCCCTATAAAGTATAAAAGGTAACCTATTCCTGTATGGATAACGCCTAGAAGAATTATAAAAACCCACCCAACGCCATCCATGCCGCCTATATTTAGTCCCCCTTGAAGCAAAATACTAGGCAGAAGCACCATGGTTGCTACCACTAGTTGCATTAATGTTATTTCAAAGCCCGTTAGTCCCTTCATCAACTTATTCATTAATACCACACCTGCGTATAATCCCGCACCACCCAGAGCATATAGAATCCCCTTAGTATGTTGATACTGACTTCCCACCTGGCTATCATTCACATTAATAACTAAAAACAAGCCTATTATAGCAATAGGTATACAAGCTATCTTAAGAGCTGTAAGTTTTTCTTTTAATATGAGAGGCGATAAGACTAAGGCAAATACTGGTGCGAAATAGTAGGTTAATGTTGCATTTGATAGGGTGGTATATTTATAACCTTGAAATAACATAATCCAGTTTAGCCCTATAGCCATTCCTGACAAGACTAAAAGATGCATATTCGGCCTAATATTTTTCCATGATATCTTTTGCTTTAGGATAACACCCGCCCCTAGTAAAAAGACACTTCCTATTAATGCTCTTAGAAATGCTATTTCTAAAGATGTTAAATTTATTCTTTTTACAAAAATTCCAATACTGCCAAATATGATCATTGCAACTATTATCTTTAATCGATTCCTCACTTACATCCCTCGCTCATCTTATACTGGTTTATTTGAATGCTAGATATTGTCTTATATTATACTTTACATTGCTCTATTTGTCATTTAATGTAAAGCAACTAATAAGATATTTTTTTAAATTCCTTATTGACATACTCATATGACATGTGATATTATAATGTGTTTGCTTTAATATTGAATCTATGTTATAATAGTTTAGAAGGTTAATTATATATGGAGGTGCTCGATTTGTTTAAAGTTGGCGACAAGGTTGTTTA
>CAYRAL010000094.1:0-5547 GCA_964422235.1 uncultured Candidatus Epulonipiscium sp.
AAGTGTTATTATGGTTAATACAGATCTTATTGGGGACATAAAAGTAGATGGTTATACAGACTTACTTAATCCAGAACTAAAAGGTAAAATAGCCCACTGTGATCCTTCTAAATCTTCATCTTCATATGAGCATCTTATTAATATGCTTTATGCAATGGGAAAGGGTGACCCAGAACAAGGATGGGGATATGTAGAGGAGTTCTCTAAGAATCTTGATGGTAAGCTTCTAAGCGGGTCTTCAGCAGTTTATAAGGGTGTAGCTGATGGTGAGTATACAGTTGGACTTACTTTTGAAGAAGGTGGAGCAAAATATGTAGCAGATGGTGCTCCAGTAAAGCTTGTTTACATGGAAGAAGGCGTAATTTCTAAACCTGATGGTATTTATATCATAAAAGATGCTAAGAACATAGCAAACGCTAAGAAGTTTATTGATTTTATAACTGGAGAAGATGCACAAACGATTATTATTGAAAAACTTAACAGACGTTCTGTAAGAAAAGACATTCCAGCCCCAGAAGGGCTTGAAAAGATGGAGAATATCAACTTAATTTATGATGATCAAGAGTTAGTTGTGGAGAAAAAACAAGAATGGTTAGATAAATTTAAAGATATATTCACCAGCGTACAATAATATCATAAAAAGGGTGCAGTAATTGAAGCTCACAAGGATAGCATCATTTCTTTGTGAGCTTATTTTATAAGGAGGAATTGAAATGAGCGTTTCAATTGGTATAAATAATGTAATCAAAAGATATGGCCAAGTAACAGTCATACCTGATTTATCCGTAGACATAAAAAATGGGGAATTTTTTACTTTACTAGGGCCATCAGGGTGTGGAAAAACAACGCTATTAAGAATGATTGCCGGATTTAACAGTATAGAAGGTGGAGATATTAAATTTGATGATAGGGTTATGAATACAATACCCGCTCATAAACGTAATATTGGAATGGTCTTTCAGAATTATGCGATTTTCCCCCATCTTACAGTAAGAGAAAATGTAGAATATGGATTAAAGCTTCGTAAGATGAAAAAAGAAGAAATAAAGACTAAGGTAGATGATATATTAAGGGTTGTTTAAATAGAACAATACCAAGATAGACTTCCTGAAAACTTATCAGGGGGACAGCAACAAAGGGTGGCACTAGCTAGGGCAATCGTTATTCATCCAAGTGTTCTTTTAATGGATGAGCCTTTATCTAATTTAGACGCAAAGCTTCGAGTAGAGATGCGTAGTGCCATAAGAGAAGTCCAAGAAAGAGTTGGTATAACAACAGTTTATGTTACCCATGACCAAGAAGAGGCCCTTGCCATATCAGATAGAATAGCTGTTATGAAGGATGGAATAATCCAACAAGTAGGAGAACCTCACACAATCTATACTCGGCCAGCAAATGTTTTTGTTTCTACCTTTATAGGACATTCTAATTTGTTTCAAGGGACTGTTTCAGTTACAAGTGAAGGAAAGTTTATTAACTTTAAAAGTGGGTATAACATAAAGATGAATAATTTAGTAGAAGAAGTAACAGACAATATGTCAGTTTGCATTTCAGTACGTCCAGAGGAATTTTCCATTAGTAGAGAGGGAATAACTGCAAAGATAAAAAATAAGACATTCTTAGGAAAATATATAACATATGAATTAACTATTATGGAAGATATGATTTTACCAAGCCAACCCTCTATAGAATTTTCACAAGATATTGGTCATGCTGAGAGGATTTATAAAATAGGAGATGAAATTACTTTAAAACCAAATTACAACAAGATTAATATTTTTACAAAGGAAGGCACTGATAGTTTAATTAAGGATGTGAAAAAATATGAGTAAAAGAAAGTTTGAATTTGACTTTTGGGGTATTATAACAATTATCATTGCAACCATATTTGCACTTTTTCTTATCTATCCACTTTTTTCACTTTTTATAAGTGGCTTTAAGGATTCTACAACAGGTGCTTTTACACTGTCAAATTTCGCCCAATTTTTTCAGAAGAAATATTATTATCAATCAATGATTAATAGCTTTAGTGTTACTATTTGTGTTACTTTATTAGCCATTGCTATAGGTGCACCATTAGCTTATTTTATGACAATTTATAAAATAAAAGGAAAAGGGATTGTGGATATACTTGTGATTATTTCAATGCTTTCGCCACCTTTTATTGGCGCTTATTCTTGGATCTTACTGTTAGGAAGAAGTGGTATAATCACTAAGTTTTTATCCAACTTATTGGGAATCCAAATGCCTTCTATATATGGTTTTGGAGGGATTCTACTGGTTTTTACTTTGAAATTATATGCATTTATTTATCTTTATGTATCAGGTGCCCTTAAGAAAATAGATGTTTCTTTAAGTGAAGCGGCAGAGAGTTTAGGCTGTAACTCTTTTAAAAAGGTTGTAACGATTATACTTCCCTTAATACTACCTACGGTACTAGCTGGGTCCCTACTTGTATTTATGAATGCTCTTGCAGATTTTGGTACACCGATGTTAATTGGGGAAGGGTTCAATGTTATGCCAGTTATCATCTATTCTGAGTTTATAAGTGAAGTCGGTGGGCAAGCCAACTTTGCAGCAGCCATGGCGGCTATTATGGTATTTATTACAGCTATTTTATTTATGGTGCAAAAATACATCGTGAATAAAAAGTCTTTTACAATGAGTTCAATGAGACCAATACAAGCTAAGGATATAAAGGGGGTTAGAAGTGTACTGGTTCATGGATTTATTTATAGTATTGTTTTTTTGTCTATCATTCCACAAATTGTCGTTATATATACTTCCTTTTTAAAGACAAAGGGCGCTATGTTTGCAAAAGGCTTCTCATTAGACAGTTATAGAAAGATTTTTAGAAGTGCAGGAGAAGCCATTGCCAATACTTACTTATTTGGCTTTATTGCCATTGTAATCATAATTTTACTAGGGATGTTTATTGCTTATATCTCGACACGAAGAAAGAGTTGGTTAACAGGTATTATTGATACGGTTACAATGTTTCCCTATATTATCCCAGGATCTGTATTAGGTATTACCTTGCTTCTTGCCTTCAACAAAAGGCCAATATTGTTAAGTGGAACAGCAATGATTATGATTGTTTCATTTGTCATTAGAAGATTACCATATACCCTTCGATCAAGTGCAGCTATACTTTATCAAATCAGCCCAAGTATGGAAGAAGCATCCATTAGTTTAGGGTCATCCCCAGTGAAAACCTTTTTTAAGGTAACAGCGGTCATGATGATGCCAGGTGTATTAGCTGGTGCAATTCTGAGCTGGATTACGGTTATTAATGAGTTAAGTTCTTCTGTTATCCTTTACACAGGAGGAACAAGAACAATGTCTGTTGCAATCTATACAGAAGTTATTAGGGCAAGTTATGGAACAGCAGCAGCGTTAGCCACTATTTTAACCGTAACCACTGTTATATCATTATTAATTTTCTTCAAATTTACAGGTAGTAAGGAAATTAATTTATAAAGAGGACTGTATATGATACACTCAATGTAAGATGCTTATAAAATAACACATGATGATAGGAGTGCTAGATATGGGAAATAATAAAAAGAAGGTTTTTAAAAAAGAAATTAGAAAAACCTTTATCCTATATGCAGTTGCTCCTATTTTAATTTTTTCTATATTATCCTATAATTTTTTAATGCTCTATGGGCAAAGAATAATAAAAAATCAAAATATAGAAACCAACAATACTGTTTCGGTATTAATTGAAGAAGAACTTAACCATTATATCCATGGGGTAGAAGAGCTATCTCAGGCCTATAAAATCAGTAGCTACATTAATGATGTCAGCAAACAAAATATAAGCAATCAAAAAGATATTTATGAATTATTATATAGTTTTGTAAATGAGCAAAGGATTAAGAGTATTTTTCATATAATAGATAGTAGGGGAAATTCTATTATTACAAATAGTTTTTATGAGTCTCCCTATAATGATTATGAAATATTCTTAACGGGGATTTTTAAACAAATGAAACAAAATCCTGATAAAACAATAGGCATGATTAACCGGGTTCAATTAGAAAGTAATATTAGAACAATATACTCTATCGGAAAAGCAATAAGTTATAATGGACAAGTAGTTGGCTATATTATATTTGATTTGTTAGAAAGTAGCTGGGATGAGATTATATACAGTAATGACATAGATATCATTGCGATTACAGACCGCTACAAGAATTCCATTAAATCTACAAACAACTTAATACTAGATAGAATGGGCAAATTTAAATACAAAATACATAACAATAAATATGCATATATCAGAACGGCAGAAAAATACTATATATATGAATCTAATATTCTAAATGGAGAAATCTCAGTATATACCCTTACTTCTATGAGATTTATGAATCAATTCTATCTTGTAGGATTGATGTTTTTGCTAATTCTTTTTTTAATTCTATCAATTGTTATTATTTACATTTCAAAAAGTATGTCCATTAATAAGACCAAATCCATTGATGAATTATTATATGCAATAAAAGAAGTGCAGGAAGGACATTTAGATTTTCATGTTAATATTACCTCTAATGATGAGTTTGAGTTAATAGGCAACTACTTTAATGATATGATTATAAGATTAAAAGCCCTTTTAAATAAGAATAATGAATTGGTTAACAGAAATCGAATGTCAGAAATCATGCAACTAGAAGCTCAATTTAATCCTCATTTTTTATTTAATGCATTAGAAACTCTAAAATATATGATTAGAATTGATGCAGAAAAAGCGGTGCAAATAGTTGTAGGTTTAGCTAGTTTACTAAGATATAGTATCAATTATGAAGATAGCAATATATATATTAGAACGGATATAAAATATATTGAAGATTACTTAATGATCCAAAAATATAGATTTAATAAGCGATTGGAATATGTCATTAATATACAAGAAAGTACAAAAGACTGTGTGGTGCCTAAATTAATTATTCAGCCTATGATTGAAAATGCCATTAATCATGGTTACTCAAAAAAAGAAAAATTGAATATAGAACTTAATATATTCATTGACCAAAACAAGTTAGTTCTGGAGATTATTGATGACGGAGATGGGTTTTCTAAAGAAAGATTAGAAGAAATAGTTGAATCCCTGGGGCAAGATGGTTTAGAAACTAATCATATTGGTCTTTATAATGTGTATAGAAGAATTCAATTGTTGTATGGAGAGCAATATGGATTTCAGATTGACAGTGTTCAAGGTGAAGGAACTAAGGTAACGATTTATCTTCCTATATGTGTGATTAATTATATTGAAAAGGGTTATTTTAATAAAATAAGCATGGAAGAGATAGCAGACATATTAGAAGTAAGCCCCAGTTATTTAAGTAAAAAGTTCAAAAAAGATACTTCTCGTACATTTAATGATTTTTTAAATGCTTATAGAATTCAGCAATCTATAAATCTTCTTACAGAAGGAAGTTATAAGGTTTATGAGATTGCAGAAATGGTAGGCTTTAGTGATTATAAGTACTTTTCTCAAGTGTTCAAAACATATATGAACTGCTCACCTATGGAATTTATGAAGTC